>JANYHP010000040.1 GCA_025359005.1 Hyphomicrobiaceae bacterium
CCGCTGTCGATGAAGCGCTGGCCGGCGACATCGTCGCCATCGCCGGCGTCACCGACGCCACCGTCGCCGACACCCTCTGCGATCCCACCGTCACCACGCCGATCCAGGCGCAGCCGATCGATCCGCCCACTTTGGCGATGATGTTCCGCATCAACGATGGCCCCTTTGTCGGCCAGGAAGGCGACAAGGTTCAGAGCCGCGTCATCCGCGACCGCCTGCTCAAGGAAGCCGAACGCAACGTCGCCATCCGCATCACCGAGGCGCCGGGCGGAGACAGCTACGAAGTCGCCGGCCGCGGCGAATTGCAACTTGGCATTCTGATCGAAAACATGCGCCGTGAGGGCTTCGAGATCACCGTGTCACGGCCACAGGTCGTCATGAAGATCGACGAAGTCACCAAGCAGCGCATGGAGCCCATCGAGGAAGTGATCATCGACGTCGATGAGCAGCACTCCGGCGTGGTCGTCCAGAAGCTCTCCGAGCGCAAGGGCGAGCTCAACGAGATGCGCCCCTCCGGCGGTGGCCGCAACCGGTTGGTGTTCTACGTGCCGACGCGCGGCCTGATTGGCTACCAGGGCGAATTGCTCACCGACACGCGCGGCACTGCCGTAATGAACCGCCTGTTCCACGCCTATGCGCCGCACAAGGGCGACATTCCACGCCGCGTCAACGGCGTGCTGATCTCCAACGGCATGGGTGAATCGACCGTCTACTCCATGTTCAAGCTGCAGGATCGCGGCGCCATGATGATCGACCCGCAGACGCGCGTCTATGAAGGCATGATCATCGGCCAGCACAGCCGTGACAACGATCTCGTCGTCAACATCATCGAAGGCAAGAAGCTCACCAACGTGCGCGCCGCCGGCAAGGACGAGAACGAAATCCTCACCCCGCCTATCCGCATGAGCCTGGAAAAGGCCATGAGCTACATCCAGGACGACGAACTGGTCGAGATCACGCCGAAGTCGATTCGCCTCCGCAAGCGCTACCTCGATCCCAACGAGCGCAAGCGCAACGAACGCAGCTCAAACGCCCAGCGCGAAGCGGGGGCTGCTTGAAACCCGCCTGTCGGGTTTTGACAGCTGGAGTTTTCGCATGCCCCGCACTCTCCGCTGTTTCATCGGCGTAGCGGTCGCGCTGCCGTTGGCGATCGCAACAACCATCGCGGTCGCCGGCCTTCACGATCACATGGCAACTGCCGACATCATTGTCGTCCCCGGCAACACCGTTCTTGCCGATGGCACGCCAAGCCCACGCCTGGCTGCCCGCCTGGACGCAGCGCTCGACCTCTATCGCACCCACCGCAGCAAACGCATCTTCGTCAGCGGTGGCATCGGCCGCGAAGGTTTCGACGAAGCCGCCAGCATGGCCGCATACCTGTTCGGCCACGGCGTGCCCGACGCTGCCATCGTCCGCGACCGCCTCGGCGCCACCACCGAGGCCACTGCCGTCAACGCCCGTGCCTATATGTCCAAGTCTGGCCTGACGACTGCCCTCGTTGCCACGCAGTATTTCCACGTCGCCCGCACCAGGCTCGCCCTCGAACGCCAGGGCGTCACCGTCACGGGCCAAGTCCATGCCCGCATAGTCGAGCTGCGTGACGCCTATTCACAGGCGCGCGAGGTCGTGGGTTACGCAGCCTACCGGCTCAAGCGATAGCGACGCCCCGGTCACGCCGCCCCCAGCCTTTCGGAGTATTTTTCATCCAAAAGACGTAATTTTTCGGATGCCCGCGCATGGGTCCTGTTGCAGCTGCGAACGAATTGCACGGTCGACGCGCAGGTGTCGGTGAGGCTTAAGAGCAGGGAACAACCGTTAACGGTCCAGCAAACCGCACCGCGAAAATGCTGCTGCGACGCGAACCAGGTTCTGAGACATGCCGACACAGCGGCTTGCCTATATCGACGCCCTTCGTGGTCTCGCCATCGTGATGGTGATGCTTTTGCACACCGGCCACATGGTCGCCGACAAGCCGCGCTGGCTTGATCTCATCTGCAAGTTCGGCGATCGCGGTGTGCTGTTGTTCTTCCTCACCAGCGGATTGGCCTTGGCGATCGCTGCCACGCAGCGTCCGTCCAGCGCGCCTGATTTCTACGCGCGTCGCTTTTTCCGCCTCGCCCCGATGTTCTACGCCGGCATCGTTTTCTATTTCTTCGTCAAAGGCGCCGGCCCCCAGCAATTCGCCCCGCACGGCATCAGCCCGGGCCAGTTCCTTCTCACCGCGCTGTTCCTCCACGGCTTTACAGTGGAAACCATCAACAGCGTCGTCCCTGGCGGCTGGAGCATTGCGGCCGAAGCAGCCTTCAGCGCCGCCTTTCCGATTCTCATCCTGCTAGCGTCGAACCTGCCGCGCGCTTTGGTCCTGTTGGCCGCCAGTGTTGCGGCCGCCCAGCTCTGGGTCTTTGCCAGCGCGCCCTTCATTGAACACTACCGCCAGGACGACCTCGGGATGCTGTTTGTGCACTGGCACATCCTCTGGAATCTGCCGGCGTTCATGGCCGGCCTCGCGGTGTTCCGCGTCATACAAATTGCCGACAGCAAGCACCTGCCGTCAGACACGCGGTATCGCTTGGGTGCCGGCACCCTTGCCGTCACCCTGGTCGCACTCGTCCTGGCCGCGATATTTG
>JANYHP010000089.1 GCA_025359005.1 Hyphomicrobiaceae bacterium
TCAGGGACAAAAACGGGGCAGCAGAGCCGGTGCGATGTGAAGGCATCATCCGGGACGTCAATCAGCGACGGCATCGTAGTGAGCGCGACACACGGGGCATGCGGCTCGCATACAGAAAACCGCGCCAGCCTGGTTAACAAAGCCTGAATTAACCGGTCTTTAAAGCGGCCACGGCATTATTTGTTGCAACAGCAACGGAGAGGCCATGCCGAGAAAATACCGCAACACCAAGATCCAACGCGACAAGATCAATTCCGCCCGCCGTATCGTGCTGGTTTGCATGAGGATCGCCAACAAAGCACTTGCCGCCGATTTCGTCGATCTCGTTGCACGCCACATAGTCAGCACCTTGCCTGCCAGAACCATGCGCCACATCGTGCACCACGGCCTTGCCAGCAAATGCTGTCTCGACGCGATGAAACTCACTCTGCCATATTTGAAGGCCGCGTAGATGGCCACGCACCGCCCCTGCATACCGCCGCTGGTGCAGTTCCTGACAGGGGCGGATGGTGCGCCGAGCAATGTCATCAAGGTGACACCGGCCCGCCGTCGCCCGAAAGCGTACATCATGATATTCGCCAACTTCGTCTATGATCGGCATGCCGCGCAATTGAATTGCCTGCACGTTGCGAACGTCTGATGATGCACACAGCCAGCACGCGCCGCGATAATTTCTTCCGAGCGACGATGCGCGATCCCGACGCCAACACCGCACCCGACAGCGTCATCTCCGAAGCGCTCGCCGTCGTCAAAACCAACATCGAAGCCCAGGCACGCAGCGAAGGCCGCACCCTCACGGGCATCCAGATCGACCGCGCCCTGAGCATCGCGCAGCGCATGCTCCGCACCATGCCACGTGACGACATCCGCAGCTTCGCCAGCAGCGGGCAATTGCGCGCCATCGCCGAACAGAGCCTGGCCGTGGCTCCAGCCGGAGATGCCCGCGCCGCCCGTCTCGCCGCATCCGGACATGGAGCCGGCGGTAGTGCTGCAGCCATTGCGACCGGCTTGCGCGGCTTTATGCGCGGGGCCGATGCTGGCGAGCGCGCTGGATCGTCCGGCGCCCGCTACAGCGAAATCGGCGGCGGCTATGGCAACGCGGAAATCACCCGCGTTATGCAGCAGGCCCACTACGAGGCCGTGCGGCTGGGCATTCCGTGGGCGGCCAATCAACCTGAGTTGTTGCGCCTCGGCCCGTCGGCCGTGAAGGCCATCGCCGATGTGCAGTTGAAGCAGCAGAGCTATCAGCGCCTGACGAAGGAAGCGCACTTCGCCGCCAAGGATGTGGTCACGCTCGCGACCTACGCCAAAGCCAAAGGCATCGCCGACGCAAACCCGCTGGCGAACGCGACTGCCGATGTGATCAGGCTCGGCGGCGACACGCAGCAACAAATTCTCATTAAGGACAGCATCACCGGGTACATGCGGGCCGTGCAAGCCGTTGCCGCCACGCCGTCTGATCCGGCAGCCCAGCAACGCCTGGATCAGGCGGTGCAGCAGCAGCGAGAGGTGCTTGGCCGCGAGGCTGCGAAATCGGCGGAAGCCCGCCAGACCGTCGAACGCTATCAACGCGAGGCGAGATTGCCGCCGGAGCACTACGTCATCCAGCAGAATAACGCGGCGGCGACCGTCGAGCGCGCGAACGCAACGGCGGACAGAACTCGTCAAGCATCGGATAACGCGAAAGCCGAAGATGCATTTGCGGCCGCAGCGGCGCCGACGCCAGGCAAGGCCCCATCGCCTGCACCATCCGCCGGCAAGCCTACAGACACGGTGCCGATTGCCGACATGATAACAGCGACGTCCGCGCCGGCGTCGCCGCCAACGGCCACGAAGCCTCCTGCCCCCAAATAGTTGTTATTTCAAGCCGAGTTCGGCTGCGTACGCGCAGCCTTTTTCACGGTTGACGCGGGTCGGATCCAGCACGACCCCGGCCGCCTTTTGGCTTTTGAGGAATTCCGCGCAGCGCAACAGAGCCGCCGCCTCATTCACACCAGCACGTGCTTCGGCCGATTCCACCCGTGCCTGCGCAAGATTGGCCTCCGACTTGCGGACACCGTCCTTGTAAAACTGCTGATGGACACGCGCATGGCAGGCGCCGCTCTGTGCAGGATCTTTGATCTTGTCGCATTCAGCTTGGGCGGCAGTATTTGCGGCCAGCTGTTGCGCGGCCAGAGGGAATACGCCGGCCAGTGTGAGGCTCAATGCTAATGCCGTGCTTTTAAAAATGGACGCTTGCATGTGCGATATAATATATCAATTACCAAATATCGACACAAGCATGTAATTAATTGCGCGACGTCTCCTGGATAATTATTTGATTCGATTGATGATTGTATTTCAAGGTTCGTCGATTTGCACCCCATCGAAACCCACGACCATCCCACAATACATCCACTTGCCCGGATCGGTTGAGCAGCTTCTGTGCGCTTGTTGCGCGTTCACAGTCAACGCGGCGTCCGGCGCAGTGCAACAGCGCGCTCCAGCATTCCGGTCTTGCGCTACCGCAAACTGATCGCGCCGAGGACCGCCGCCATGAAGTCGCGCCGCTCGTCGGCGAGGCGAGCAAGCTTGAGCGGCACGGCGATGATGGCCTTGCCCTTAGCGCGCCGTACAGGAAGTGCCTCGAGATTGCGGTTCAGGATCAACATGCAGGTGTGCGGCTCGTCGGGCGGAAAGCAGGCGAACCAGACGGAGATGTTGAAGTAGGTTTCGAAGTTGGCGAGCGTGCGATGCTCGTCGGCGTCGATGAGGATGGCGTCGTCGTAGATGCGCTTGGCCTTCACGTCGACGGCGATGGTGGCGATGGTCGGGATGCCGACCAAGAAGTCCGGTCGCTTGATGGTGCTGTGCAGGTTTTCGGGAAACGTCATCGGCGATTGTTCGACATAGATGTGCGGCAGGCGGCACCTGTCCAGCCAGGCGCGGAAGCGGTCCTCGGCCGCCTGTCCCTGGGCGCGGCGTTCGCTGCGAGAGAGCATCATTTCGGCGTGAGTTTTGGGCGTTGCCGTCCTTTTGTCGGCTTAGCGGGATCAGGCGTCGTCGGCGACGGCTTACCTTTCCGGCGGGCGCCGACCTCGCGCTGTGCCTCGGCCCACTGGAACAGATCGCCTTGTTGCCGGACGGCCTGCCGCTTCTGCCAGTCCTTGCCCTTGGCTTCGCGGTCGAGCCAAGCGGCCACGAAGATGACCGGGCCGCCGTCGTTGACGAGTTCCAGCGGCGATAGAAAGTGCGAACGGTAGCCGGTCTCGGTAATCGGCAACGGCGCCTTCTTCGGATCGATGCTCTCGACCTCGACGTGATCCTGGCTTTGGCTGAGATAGTCACGGGAGTGGGTGATTTTGATACGCACGGTCTTCTGCGTCACCGGATCGTGCCAGTCGATTTCATAGCGGGCTTTGTTCGGTGACGCGCCGCCGATTGGTTCGCGTGGTCCGAACTTCGGCTGTCCAGCCGGCCTTGCCTGTTCGGCGGCGGCTTTCTCGCGCGCCTCGGTCACGGACCTGGCGCGGACGGTGATTTCCTGCGCACCATCGGCACTGGTGGCGATGAACACGTCGGGGCCGGCGCCCCAATAGGCTCCACTGGCATCGTAGCCATCGCGGTTGACGCGGATGCGCTGGATGTCGAGCTTCGGATCCTCGGAACCGGATTGAACGGGGGGCTTGCGGCTCATCGCGGCCCCTTTGGTGCAACCTGTTCTGCAATGCCATCCTTTGCCGGACGTGCCGGATCGGCATCGGGGGCCGTTGCGGGCTGCAGCCCAACGAGATAATCGACGGCGCGAGTTGCGAAGGACGCGGCTGTGAGGATCGCCTTGTTGTCGCCCTTCAGCACTTCGAGCCAGTTGGCGATGTACTGCGCATGATCGGCGCGCGGTGTATTTGTGATCCCGAGCTCCGCGCACAGGAATGCCGCTGAGAATTCGGCGACCAGTTCTTCAAAGGAATAGGCCTTGTCGCCAAAACGCCCGAACTCGCGAGCGAGGCGATGGTCGGCGCCGCTCCAGTGCGTCAGTTCGTGAAGCCTGGTGCTTTCGAAGCTCTCTGTCGGTGTCGACGTGGCGGTGCCGGTGAACAGATTGCGCTCGGGCATCTGGATGAAGTCGCCGTCGCCCTTACTGTCCCGGTGCCGGTAGAAGGCGCGCTGCCCGCCCTCGCGGAATTCGGCCTTGGTGGCGGCGATGAAGGCATCGACGTGGTTTAGGCGGGTGGTCAGATCCGGACGCTGCACGATAGGCGCGATCGCGTAGCGATCCACCTGCTGCGCGTTAAAAACCCAGGCGGCCTTGGCGAACAGGCGCTTGCCGTCGTCGTTCTCGTCGGCCTTCGATGGACTAATTGCATCCGGCCCGTTGCCGTCCGCCGATTTCGGAATCCATTCGCCGTAGTATGTGGCGCTCCCGGTTATGTGGCGGCGGCAGCGACGATGACGCTGTGGAGAAGCGAAGTTGGCATCTTACGCCACATATCGCCGTTCTGGTGATTGCTGTCCGTCAACAACGACGGAGAGCAACATGCACGACGAGATCTTCAAGCAACCAGCCGTCATCGCGCGATATCGCGCGGGCCCTTACGTCGAGGCTCGTGAACATTTTCTGAGGAGCGCCCGTTCTCAGGGTTACGCGTCGACGACGCTGGAGCGCATGGCTTCTGTGCTACTCGTCGCGGCCCATGCGACCTATCGCAATGGTGGACGCCTTCGAAGTGACCAACTGAAGACTGCACTGATCGAGTGCATGAAACTGCGCCTCGGCGCTGCACCATCGGCTCATACTGGGAAGCTTCTGCTTCGCATCGGCGAGGTGTGGCTACGGAGCATGGACGCGTTGATCGTCGAGGATGAGCTACAGCAGTGCCGTTTTTCCGGCGAGCTAAATGCGTTTGCCGAGGACATGCGCATCGAACGTGGACTTTCTCCAGCGACAATTGCGCAGTACATGCATTTGTTGGGCGGGTTCTTCGCGGCGTTGCCGCCGCGCGTGAACTCGATCGGCAAAATTACCCTCGACCATATCGAATTAGTGCTGAGGCGTGCCGCGGAACGCGGTTGGGGCCGACGCTCGTTGCGCAATCTGGGAAGCTGTCTGCGCAGCTTCTTTCGGTTCTGCGCGTACCAAGGCTGGTGCAGAGCATCGCTTGCGACCAGCATTGAGCTGCCGCGTCTCCACGATCTCGAAGATGTACCGAAGGCGCCATCGGCCGATGATATCGACCGTCTCCTGGCCACGACCGCCGATGGCAACGACGCCGTCACCATACGAGACCACGCGATCCTGCTGCTGTTGATCCACTACGGGCTGCGCCGAGGCGAGGTGGCGCGGCTGAACCTCGACGATCTGGATTGGACGGCGGAGACGATTCTCATCCAGAAGCGTAAGAACCGCGGCGCGCAGATCTATCCGCTATCGGCGCCAGTCGGCAATGCCATTCTGCGTTACCTGCGAGAAGCTCGCCCACGAAGTCCACACCGCACACTGTTCCTCACGTGCCGGGCACCGTTCCGGCCGCTGTCGGGCGACGGCATCACCATTAGGGTTCATTATCGACTGAAAGCGCAGGGCATCGAACTCGATCGTATCGGTCCGCACTGTCTGCGTCACGCATGTGCGAGCCAGTTGCTGGCTGCCGGGTTCACTCTCAAGCAGATTGCCGATCACCTCGGTCATCGCAGTCTGGACAGCACGCGCATCTATACCAAGATCGACCTGCGTGGTCTTCGTGAGGTGGCCGAGCTGAACATTGGAGGCCTGCTATGAGAACGTCAGAAGCTGTCTCCGACTACGTCGTGCACAATCGCGCCCTGGGTAAGAGGTACGTAAACCAAGCCACGTTGCTCGCGGCGTTCACCCGCTCGGTCGGTGACGCTGCGCTGCACCGGATTACACCGGCAAAGATCAAGGCCTTCGTCAACCACGGGGAGGTCCGCGACATCAACAAGCGGATCAGATATCGAGTCTTGGCGCGTTTTTTCATTCACCTGGTCGTTCGCGGTCGCCTGAAGACTTCCCCGATGCCCAATATGGCATGGAAGCGCTCCGATGCACCTCGGACACCTCATATCTACTCCGAGTACGAATTGAAGAGTTTGCTCGCCGCCGCTCCCGCTGCGACCCGCGGACGATCTCACATCGACGCCGACACGCTGCGAACGTATATTCTGCTTCTTTACGGTGCAGGGCTTCGCAGAGCAGAGGGGCTTCGCCTCATGATTGATGATGTTGATCTCGTACAATCGTTGATCCACGTTCGAGAGACGAAATTCTTCAAAACGCGCATCGTGCCGATCAGTGCCAATCTGACGACCATTTTGAAACCGATCGTCCTGAAACGGCGCAGGGACGCTGGCAATGGTGCAGCCGCCCTGTTCGTTACTCGTGACGGCTCTCCAGTGTCCATCGGGGCGATCAAGACCACATTCAAACGATTACGAAGACACGCTGGCCTCGAACGAAAGGGCGATGCTCGCAATCAGCCTCGCTTGCATGATTTACGACATTCAGCGGCCGTGCACCGAGTCATCGCGTGGTATCGCTCTGGCGCCGATCTGAACGACCTTCTGCCCAAGCTTGCAACCTATCTGGGCCACAAAGACCTGTCGGGAACGCAGCATTATCTTACGATGACAGAGGAGTTGTTGGCAGAGGCAAGCCATCGCTTCGAGGCTTTTGCACGGGGGCCTCGTCATGGTTGATCAAACTTTGCTTGGGCACTGGGTCCGACGATTCCTCATGGAATACGCAGCGTCGGAGCGGAACCTCTCGCCGAACACGTGCGCCAATTGACGCCGTGAAGAGAAGGTGCCTCGTGGATGATCTTCACCAAGCGCTCTTTCTTCAGCGCGATCATCGCTAGGCGTTCTTTATTGATTGCTCTCTTCGACGGGAGAGCGAGGTTTGTTAGACCATCTGTGAGGAACATGCGATGCCACTTCTTAATCGTCTTGGGAGACCGTTCTAGCTTCCGGCACACTGATGCCATGGTGCAATGCTCATGGAGATCAAGCAGGGCAACAGCGCGTTGCCACTTTTTCTTATTATTAGAAGATCTCCATGCTCTCAGCGTTTTGTAGTCCTCTTGCGCAATTGGCATGGCCCAACGATTGTTGGGCCGCTTTGATAGGCCATTGGTCGCGCGCCACTCGGCGTATAGTTGAGTGAAGCGGGAATAACGATAGCCCTGCCGGTGCTTCCGACTATAGAGCTTCCATTGGTCGACGAGGGAGGTGTCGGGATTGCTGAGGCTTTGGTGGATGGCCGGAAATAGGTCGAAGAGCGCCACGCGCCGACCGTCGAACTGACGCACCGGTGACGGCGACAACAGGTTGACGAGCACCTCATCTCTTAAGCGGCGAGTTTTCGCAAGCGATAGCGAAGACCGCTCAAATGCAGAGAGATATTTCCCTACGGTAGTCGATGAGATGTGGAGCAGTTTGGATAGCTCTCGATAGGATAAGTGGGAGAGGTCGTGAAGCGTGATGACGTTCCGGATTGATTGAGCAGATAGAGTTCTGGCGGGCATATTACGACCTCGCGAACGCTGTGCAGCTCTGACGTCATTGCGCTGAGCGCGTGGCTTTTTCCGGGCGCCCGCGAAGACGACCAAACAAACTGTGGGTCAAGCGACGCCACATAACCGGGAGCGCCACATACTACGGCTTATGTGGCCGGCCACATAATCCGTACTTGACGATGAGCGAGCCCTTCTCGCCTTTGTGCACTTGCGCGCCGAGTTCCTGCCACTGCTTGAATGTGGCCCAGGTCTGGTGCTCAAATTTCTTGGCGTCGGCATCGATCCAGAGCGAGAGGATGTTGCTGCCACGATAGGTCTTCTCGGTCAGCGCGTTCTTGGGAAGCGTGAAGGCGACGCCTGGGCGGTGCCACGGCATCTGGAATTCGCCGGCGCCGGCCTCTATGGCCGCGACGATCTTGGCGGTGATCGCCTCGTGCACGTCGATACGTTTGCGTGTCGACGCGTCGTCACCGTCTGATTTGAGGGCTTCGTACTTGCGTAGTGGTTTCTTCGGTTTGGTCATGTCGGGAGCGCTCCTTTCGCTGCTGGGGGTGCACCCAGCGGGGGCCCCGGCAACGAAAGGAGACGCCCGGCCCTATCCAGATGCGGATAGCCGGACGTCCCTCTCCCAAAATCAGTATTTAGGCGTCTGCGGTCGGTGCCTTGTCGCGCCCCTTGCGAGCGCGCTTGTCGGCGCCGTCACGGGCAGCGGTAGCATCGGGCTGTGGTGCCGCATCCTGTGCCGCTGCGGCCTTCTCGGCTTCGAGCGTCGCTGCGGTCTTGTAGGCCAGCACGTTGCCGCCGAAGCGCAGGCCACTCTTGCCGCTGAGATCGCGCGCGAGAATTGTGAAGCGGCCCTTGGCGTTCCAGAACGAGCCGATGTCGGTGAAATTTTTACCGGGACGATTGCGGAGCGTGATGTAGAGCGGAATGTCGCGGGCTTCGGGTGCGAACAGTTCGGCTGGACGTGCGCCGGATTTCTTGAACTCGGCTTGGAGCATCGCATCCTTGGCCGCGAGATCGCGGTCACGCGCCGTGGCGTATCCGCCCCAGATGGTGACGACTTCGCCGGAGCGCGGGTCGGTCACTTCGCGCGGCTCGAGCTTGCGGATGTCGTAGGCATCGCCATCGGGCGTGGTGAAATTGCCGCTGAAGGTGCCGTTGTTGACGAAGAAGCCGTTGCGCTGTTCGCCGTCGATGGGTTGCTTGGTCGGTTCGGTCATGTTGTTTCTCCTGTGAAATGAATAAATAAAACTTGGCGAGAATAGATATTCGTTTTGAATATGCAAAGAACTTTTTCATTAAGATTGCAAAACAAATCGTAATTCATACATTTCAATGGATTAGCGGACGAAGCAGGATATTGCGCCGTTGGTTCTATTCGAGATCGGCGCTGGAAGTCTTGCCGGTCCGACTTTTTGCCGTTGCCAATGGACGGCACCACTACCGGCGATGCGGCGATGTGAGTTTGCATGATGAAGAGCCTCGTTCTTGGATGACGAAGCTCAATGTGCGCGCATGACCCGGCCTACAGAAAGCTATCCGTCTGACACCGGTCGCGGCGAGACGTCGGCCTGGCAACCACCCGTCCACCACGCGACCGATCCCACTCCTCACCCGCGCCAGACAGCTCCGCGATAACGGACGCGCGCCAAACCTCGCTGATGCAGTCCGGCCAGTGTTGTCAGCATCATCGGCGAAGCCAGCATGTCCCCTGCCCCCGTCAGTTTCTTTGTTCGGCTTGAACGCCCGTTTCTTCGCCCCGGCCCACGCAGCGCGACCGCCGTCGCGCGGAGGTCCTGTCAAGGCCGCGTCCTTCACGCGCGCCCACTTCCTTCAAGTGGGGGCTTGGCCTTGACTGGACCGAGCACGATGGCAGTCTTGAAGAGCCGGGGAGGTCTTCACTGCGCTGCTGGCATCACTTCATGGCCTGCAAGAGCGGCGGCACCCGCAGCGGCGAGTGGCAAAGCTGATTCCGGCCGTGCGATCATTTGCGCTTGCAGACCGTGACCACGGATTGCGTGAGGGACCGTCACCCGCATGGGCGGAGACGTGCCCTTCGCACGGCTCCGGGCTGCCGCCCTTCGCGGCGGCCTAGCGCCCGACCCGCGCCTTCGCGCGGGGCACGCCCACACCTTCATGACGGAGCACACGCATCACATCAGAAGCATGCAGCGGCACACATGCATCGCCCGAAAATACGACGCGCTACTTGGTTTGGCGAGCAGCGAACATCGGGGCTTTTGTTGATCGCGCCGGCACGGCGCTGTAGCCGCGCAGCGCCATCTGCAGACGGAGCGCGTTGGTATAGGTGGCGGCAAGATCGACGAGGGCGGTTGGGATGCCGGCTTTCGGCGCTGCCACGAAGGCTGCGTACAAGGCCTGCTTCAGGTTTTCGAGCTTGTCCGCCTCGATCGCCAGGTAATCGGGTTCGGCGGCGACCGGCTGAGCACCGGCGTCAGCACGCGGCCTCGCATCCTTGTCGGCGGTTGCATGCAGGGCGGCGTACGGCGTGTTGGGCGGTTGACGGTGCTCGGAGTTTGTTTCGGCCATGCGTTCAGACAGTTTCGAGAAGGAAACGAAGTTCGCACCGGCCATGGCGAAAGTCAAGAAGAGACGTTGACTGATCATTATGGCCGTACGCGGCCTGCCCTTTCGTGTCTGGTCAGGCAGAGTCGGCACTGTTGATCGAGCACGCTTCGTTCGGTATGACGGTCGGTATTGGGGGTATCAAGGTGCGTGGCCAAGACGACGGCGACTGGCGCAAGTGACCCACTGCTGCCGTCGTGACGCTTTGGTCGGGGACGGACGGTCGTCGCACCGAAGCAGACTCATGCAGCCCGCTCGTCGATGTGCGTCGCCTTGATCTGCGTTGAAAAGCGAGCCAGTATATCCGCCCCTGGCGGGATGAACAAATCAGGCGATCCAAGGTCGGTGAGCTTGCCATCCTGGCAAGCCCGGCTTGTCACGGTGGCAATGCACTTCTTAGACCATTCAGCTATGGTGAGAATGTAAGTTCATTGGGAACAGCAAAGGAGGCGCACATGTCGAAGTCGATTGTGACCTGCACCACCCCGGATTGATGCGACCTGCACAACGTCGAAAAATTTGGTTAGGGCCGCTTTTTGCGGCCCTAACCCGTTTTGAGTTTCGTGATAGCGGAATGAATTGCGTTCACGACTGGTTCCCAATCACGCCAATGCGGCTCCCGCGTCGGACAAAGCTCAAAATTGCTCCCAGAGTACTGAGCATGCGTTTTCAGAAAAGATGATGTCACCTTGAAGATGTCCGACGTCTGGGGAAAGGTCTGCCACGTAGTGTAGATTTGCTGCAGCGGAATGAACAACGCAGGTCGTGCAACAACTAGCCGTGACCGGAATTTTACGTCCAACATCGTGGCAATGAAGTTGTGCTGACCGTGAACATCTGGGCGCGGTAACGACGCCAGGTATTTCGCTGTCGGATCGCGACCGAGCCGATAACCGATATCGAACCCCACAATCCCGTCAATGACACGCGCGGTCCCGCTTGGAACAATCTTCGCGGTGTTGTCGAGCCCGAAGTTTGTCTGCCGGATCTCGAGTTGATCGCCCGCTTCAGTGATCTGAAAGCCAACGACGCCGACAGCATAGGATTTGGAATTTTTGGGATCGATGCAAAGGAACGCACTTGCCCAAAAGCCCAAAAGGCACGCCTGCTCATCGCGCGCGGACGGCTTGTGAGACGGCGGCAATTCCTCCGGCGGAGGTAGTGGCGGCTGAGGCAGTTTGGCGCGTATCTTATGCTGAAACTGCGTACTGCCAAAAATTCGCTCGATGGCAACTGCTGGATCGAGCAGCAAGTCGAATTTCGACGCGTCCTTGGTTGGCGCACCTTTGCGTAGAACGAATGTGAACGCTTTTTCTAACGTGTTCGCTGTCCACGCGCGCTCTTCGCTTCGCAGCTTGCTGATTTGAGACTCCTGCGCGTCCATCTCCTCGGCCAACCCCGCTTGCCCCTCGCGAGCTGTTGGAACGATGTTTTCGTCGTCCTTGAGATCTGTCCTGTTAGGCAGGTCAAGGAAGAGAAGAAGAAAATCTATCAGCTCCCCTTTGAAACGATCTGGCACGTCGCGCCTCCAGGCGATGATGGCAACTTCTGGCAAGAAGCCATCGCGGTTTTGTCAATGTCTGGCAAGGACTTGGCAATGCGCACTCATCCGCAATGTGCTCAAACGTAAAGCGACCGGACGGTCTGAACCACCGCCCGGTCGCAGATAGTCAACTTCGTAGGAGAAATAGAATGGCAAAGAATGTCGGAAACTACAAGCCGTCCATTGGCTGGAAGAAGCTCGGTGCCGCTGCCGCCATCACGATGCTCGCCGCGACGGCCGCTGCTGCCGCTTGCACGCATCAATGGAGCTGCACGGTCGTCATCGGACCGGACGGCAAGCCGACCCCGCAGTGCGGCTGGGTGATGGTCTGCAAATAAGCAAGCAACTAACGCCTCACCACTAACGCCAAGGTTCCCGAGGGATTGCCCCTCGGGGACCAATTTTTTTATGGACTACCACGCGGAGTGCCCCGACTGCACTACCGCCATCGTCTTCGCAAGGTGTCCAGCGTCATGCCCATCCCACGCACGCTCCGTGCACTCGATCCCAACCTCCGTGAACCGGATGGCTCCTGGTGTATGAGATTGATCGGGATAGGGGGGCGCCTCGCGGCGCCGCCCCTCCCACACCACCGGGCATACGGGTCCGTACACGGCGGTTCGACCGGGTTGAGCATCAACGGGCAACATTGAGGCGGGGCAGACCGAGAGCTTCGAATTCGTGGTTGCGCAGGGCCTGTTGGACCGACACGTGCCTGGACATGCGCCAGAACCCGGTCGGTGAACCAGCGGCAACCGCGGCTTGGAACTCCTTGACGCCTCGACGGCGAAGCTCCTTGAAGCGATTGTGCCCGTTCTGCCACTGCCGCCAGAGATACATACGCAATCTCCGACGTATCCACGCTTCGAGGTTTCGGAGCACGATCGGGGTTTGGCAGAAGCCGAAGTAGCTGCGCCAACCGATGAGGTAGGGTCGCAACTGATCGACGATCTGCCGAAGCGACAAGCCCCGCGTCCGACGCGTCAGCTCCCGAACCCGCGTCTGGAACTTGGCGAGGGCCTTTGGCGCGATGCGCCGCTCGCTCCCGTCGTTCGAGATGCTGAAGCCGAGGAACTTCCGCTCTTCCGGGCGCGCCACCGCGCTCTTCGTCTCGTTGACCGTCAGCTTGAGCTTGCGGGTCAGGAAGCGGCTCACCGAGGCCATCACGCGTTCGCCGGCACGTCGACTGCGAACGTAGATGTTGCAGTCGTCGGCGTAGCGGCAGAAGCGCAGGCCCCGTCGTTCCAGTTCCTTGTCGAGATCGTCGAGCAGGAGGTTGCTCAGAAGTGGTGACAAAGGTCCACCTTGCGGCGTGCCTTCATCCACCGGACGAACCAGACCATCCTCCAGAACCCCGACAGTGAGAAATGCTCTGACGAGTTTCAGCACACGCTTGTCGGCGACCCGTGCAGCAACGCGCGCCATCAGGATATCGTGATTAACCCGGTCGAAAAATTGTTCGAGATCGAGATCAACAACGATACCGTAGCCGTCGGCGACGTAGGCTTGCGCCCGTGCCACCGCCTGATGCGCCGAGCGTTGCGGCCGGAAGCCGTAACTGTGCTCGGAGAATGTCGGGTCCCATCGCTTTTGCAAAACCTGCAGCAGCGCCTGCTGGATCAGTCGATCGACGACACAGGGGACGCCGAGCTTTCTGATACCACCGTCGGGCTTCGGTATCTCCACCCGCCGGACAGGCTGCGGCCTGTAGGAGCCGCACAGCAATCGAGACCGTATATCTGGCCAGTGTTCACGCAGGAAGCCCTTGGCATCTTCGATGGTCATCCCATCGACGCCCGGAGCCCCCTTGTTGTCTCGCACGCGTTGCCACGCGCGCACGAGGTTCTCTCGTTCGCACACCTCCTCCATGAGATGCGTCGTTGCTGCCGGGCTTTCGGGCTTCGTTGTCGTCATGACAGGTTCGGCACCGGAAACGCCGTCGACCGAGGCTTCACCCCAGTCCGTCGACGTCCGGTTCGGTTGTTGCCGATTGGTCTGCCGCGATCCACTCATGAGATTCCGGTCCTACTTGCCACTCCCAGTCGTTCAGGCCTTCGGCCATCATTTTCGGTTCGACCGGTTCCAGCGCAGCGCCTTTTGGCCGATGCGCCGTACCGCCCTTGCCGACAGCATGACCTACTATGCCCTCTGCTGACCCCTGCGCCGCGGTCAGGCGGCCTTGCGGTTGCCTCAGTTCCAATCGGAACACGGAGCAGGTCTCCCCAGGTAAGTTCGTTCGCCTTCCTCGCACACCCGCCGGATCTACAGCCCTGGCCCTTGATGGATGTGGACTTCGCGACACGTTGCCCGCTCGTCCGACCAGGGATGCCTCATATCCAGTTTCTGTTCGTCGGGTCGCGATTTCGCTCCGCACTTCTTTCAGACGCCGCCTCGCGACGACGCCCTTGTGCATTGCTCGTCCTTCACCTCCATCAGGTTGGACAGGGGACTTTCACCCCCAAGCTAACGAACATGCTGGGCACACAACTGAACCGCTACCGCGGAGGGTGCCCGCGGTGAGCGGGGTGCGTCCTGTCTGTCAGGATGCGGATGTTGCAAGCCAACATCCCTCTGACAGGAGCACCCCATGGTCAAGCGTAACGCAGCCCGCCCGATCTCGCCACTACGGCAGCGAATGATCGAGGACATGACGATCCGCAATCTCTCGCCGACAACCCAGACGTCCTACGTGCACTGGGTCAAGTCGTTTGCCGTGCACATCGGCCGCTCGCCGGATCAGGCGACAAGCGAGGAAGTTCGCGCCTTTCAACTGCATTTGGTGCGCCGTAAGATAGCTTGGGCGACGTTGAACCAAGCCGTCTCGGGTCTGCGTTTCTTCTTCGGCATTACGCTCGGGCGCAGCGATCTGCCGACACGCATTCCCTATGCGCGCAAGGCCAAGACGCTGCCCGTCGTGCTCGGCGCCGACACGGTCGGACGCTTGCTGGAGGCCGTCGACGACCTGAACTGCCGCGTCGCGCTGGCTGTGGCCTACGCGACGGGCATGCGCACCAGCGAGGTGGTTGCGATCCGCATCGAACATATCGAGACCGAGCGCCAGCTGATCCGTGTCGCCTGTGGCAAGGGCGCGAAGGACCGCTACGTGCCGCTGTCGCCGGGCTTGCTGGCGTTGCTGCGCGCCTACTGGAAGGTCGTCCGCACGCGACCGTTCCTGTTCACGGATGGAACGGATGGGACGGAGCCCCTCGCGGCGACCACGCTCAACGCCGCGATCAAGGTGGCCGCAACGAAGATCGGCGTCGCCGACGCCGTTACGGTGAAGACGCTGCGGCATTGCTTTGCGACGCATCTGCTGGAACAGGGCACGGATATTCGCGTCATCCAGATGTTGCTGGGACACGCGCAACTGACCACGACCGCGCGCTACACCAAGGTGTCGAACACGCTGATCGCGGCGACCAAGAACCCGCTCGATCGGCTCGGCCTGACAAGGCTTGGGCCGTCGTAACGCGCGTCTCGTGCAGCGCCCGATCTTGTCGGGCCTTCAGTTGCCCACCAGCAACCGGCCTGACCTCGAGGTGGCGGACGTGTTCCGCCGCCACGGCAACAGCTATCGATCCGCCCACCCCATCGACCGATCCGCTGCACGCGTGATGGGAGCGATCACCGCGTGCCGAACGGCCGCACTTGGCGGCCACGTCGAGCGTTGCGACGCTGCCGCGTGCGGTTTCACGCGTATTTCCTACAATAGTTGTCGCAACCGGCATTGCGGCAAGTGTCAGGG
>JANYHP010000091.1 GCA_025359005.1 Hyphomicrobiaceae bacterium
GTCACCACCATCGCCGCCGCCTGAGACCCACCGCAAGGATCGCCATCATGAACTACGACCTGTCTACCCCCCTGCTCGACCGCACAGGTCGCGCCCTCGCCGACGGCGATCGCCCAGCAACGATCGCGACCGCCATTGCCAACGCGCTCGACACGGTGGCGACCGACGACGCCAAGATCGCCGGCGCCGAGAAAATGCTTCGCTACCGTCTCGGCAGCCGCATCCTCGCCGATCCCGCCCACGTCACGCTCACGCTTGACGAGGCAGCCCTTTGTAAATCCCTCGTTGGCGCCGGCTACGGCCCGCTCATCGTCGGCCAGGTGTGGTCCGTGCTGGAGCCGGCACCGTGACCGGCGCGTGCCCACCGCTCGTCCTCGTGCGTCATGACTACGAGCCAATTGTGATTGTGGGTACTACCCGCGCCCCACCACCATATCGTCCCGATGCACCAGTTCGGCACGGCCGGCATGACCGAGGATGGCGGCGATCTCGCCGGATTTCTTGCCGGCGATCTGGCGGGCTTCGGTGGCGTCGTACGCGACCAGACCGCGACCCAACTCCATCCCCGTCGGCGACTTGATCACCACCGCGTCGCCACGTCCGAACGCGCCCTCGATGCGCACCACGCCGGCCGGCAACAGGCTCTTGCCGCCGAGCAATGCTTTCTCCGCGCCCGCATCCACGTGCACGGTTCCTGCCGGTACCAGTTGCCCCGCGATCCAGCGCTTGCGAGCGGCGACCGGGTCGTTGGACGCGACGAACCATGTGCACGGCGCGCCCTCGACGAGTTGCCTGAGCGGATGCAGGGCCTTGCCCGACGCGATCACCATGTGAATGCCCGAGCCGAGCGCGATGCGCCCAGCCTCGACCTTTGTCTTCATGCCGCCGCGCGACAGCTCGGACCCCGCGTCCCCCGCCATCGCTTCGATCTCGGGCGTGATGGCGCGCACCTCGTCAAGGCGCACGGCATCCGGGCGCGAGCCGGGCGGCGCGGTATAGAGCCCATCAATGTCCGACAGCAGCACGAGGCAATCGGCGGTGATCATGCTGGCGACGCGGGCGGACAGCCGGTCGTTATCGCCGTAGCGGATCTCGGTGGTGGCGACGGTGTCGTTCTCGTTGACGACGGCGATGCACTTATGGGCGATCAGCGTGTCGATGGTGCGTCGCGCATTGAGGTAGCGGCGCCGCTCTTCCGTGTCGCCCAGCGTCAGCAGCACCTGCGCCACCGCCAGCCCACGGGCTGCAAACACCTCGCGGTAGGCCGCCGACAGCGAAATCTGGCCGACGGCGGCCGCCGCCTGGCTCTGCTCGAGTTCCAGCGCGCCCTTCGGCAACCCCAGCCCATGCCGCCCGAGCGCGATGGCGCCGGACGAGACCAGCACCACCTCCTTGCCCGCAGCCGCCAGCGCCGCCACATCGTCGCCAAGCGAGTTGAGCCACGTGGCGCGCAGGCGGCCTGTGGCGCGATCGACGAGCAGCGCCGAGCCGATCTTGACGACGATGCGGCGGGCGTCGGTCCATTCGGGGCGGGGCTTGAGTTTGGTCATCGAGGGGCTCGCGGCAGCGCATGCGGGTCAGCAGGCTCAGGTCTCAGGGGGCGCCGCCCGATCCACTGCATGCCGGCCGTTCTGTCAAGCCGGCCGCGCATGCCTCACACCAGCTTGTCGCCGCGGCCCTGCCAGTAGCGATCGCGGACCAGGCGCTTGTAGAGTTTGCCCGTGGGATGACGCGGCAATTCCCGGTCGAAGTCCACGCTGCGCGGACATTTCACATGGCTGATATGAGCGCGACAGAACGCGATCAGCTCAGCCGCCAACTCCGGAGTTGCATCCGCCCACGCGGCCGGCTGAATGACAGCCTTCACCTCTTCGCCGAAGTCGTCGTTGGGCACGCCGATCACCGCGGCATCGGCGACTTTGGGATGCGTGATCAGCAGGTCCTCGACTTCCTGCGGGTAGATGTTGACGCCGCCCGAAATGATCATGTGCGCTTTGCGGTCGGTCAGATAGAGAAAGCCATCGGCGTCCAGGTAACCGACGTCGCCGAGCGTGGACCAGCCCTCAACTGTACGCGAAGCCGCCGTCTTTTCGCGGTCGTTGTGATATTCGAACGTCGGAGCGTTGGCGAAATAGATGGTACCGGTATGGTCCGGTCCGGGTGGTTGCACCTGGCCATCGAGCCCGACGATGCGGATCTCGCCGGTGACGGCACGCCCGACGGTCCCCTTATGCGCCAGCCATTCCGCCGCGTTGCAGGCCACGAACCCATTGCCCTCGGTGCCGGCGTAGTACTCGTGGATCACCGGGCCCCACCAGGCGATCATCTTTTCTTTCACCGCCAGCGGGCAGGGCGCCGCCGCGTGAATGGCAACCTGCATGGACGACACGTCGTATTGAGCGCGCACCGTCTCGGGCAGCTTCAGCATGCGCACAAACATCGACGGCACCCACTGGCTGTGGGTGATCGTGTAGCGCTCGATGAGCGCCAGCGCTTCGGCCTCGTCGAATTTCTCCATAACCACCACGGTGCCGCCGTGACGCAGCGCACTCATCGTGAAGCGCAACGGGGCTGCATGATAAAGCGGCGCGGGTGAGAGATAACGCATGTCCGGCCCGAACCCGTAGAGCGCGGCCGTGCTCTGCACGAGGCGTGTCGGCGCATCAAACGCATCGTCGAGGAGTTGCGCCCGGATCCCCTTGGGCCGCCCCGTGGTGCCGGACGAATAGAGCATGTCCTGGCCCGCCACCTGATCGGCGATGGGCGTGGCCGGCTGCGCATCGCGCGCTGCTTCCCACGACTGAAAACCCGCGATCGCACCGCCTGTCGCATAAGCGGCCTTGAGGCGCCGAGCCCCCGCACGCACGACGTCCGCCAGCGGTACCAAAGTAGCCGAGGCGATCAGCGCCGTGGCGCCGCTGTCGTCGACGATGTAAGCCGCCTCCGATGGCGAGAGACGCGTACTCATGGCGGTGTAGATCAATCCCGCGCGTTGGGCGGCGAAGCAGATTTCGTGGAACCGCGCGGTGTTCTCGATGAGCAAGGCGATGGCGTCGCCGCGCTGCAAGCCGAGCGACCGGAACAGGTGGGCGCCTTGATTGGACCGCCTGTCGAGTTGGGCATATGTGACCACCTCCCCCGAGCGCGCCATGATCACGGCTGGTTTGTCCGGCATCGTCTCCGCGTGATGGCTCGGGTGAAACATTCAGCGTCCTCCCGTCAGTGCCGACAGCGGCAGGTCGGCGGCGGTGTAAAGTGCGATGGTGGGCGGGCTCGCCGCCAACGCCCGCGCCTTGGCGCCGAAGGCCCGCGCGTCCGCATCGGCAAAATGCTTGAGCACGGCGGCGTTGTCGCGCCACGTCTCGAAGAACACCAGCGCCAAGGGATTTTCTGCGTCCACGTGCACGGCATGGTGTGCGCAGCCGTCTTCGCCGCGCGAGCGCCTGACATGCTCAAGGCTCGCCTCGCGCAACTCCGCGAATGTCTCCGGCCGCGCCAGGATTCTGCCTGTGATGATGATCATGTCGGCGTCGGCCTTGTTGCATGGACAGTTCAGAGAGATTGGCACCGGAGCGCGCGCCAGTCTATGGTCCGGCCAATCCATCCATCGCCACCGGAGCGTTCCATGCCGCAGACCATCACCAAGTCCGTCAAGTCCATGATCGACACGGCGCGCGCCGAGATCAAGGAACACACCGCCGAGGAAATGAAAGCCATGGCTGCGGACCCCGCCGTCGTCATGGTCGACATTCGCGACCCGCGCGAACTCGAGCGCGACGGCCGCATCCCCGGCGCCTTCCACGCCACGCGCGGCATGCTGGAATTCTGGATCGATCCGGCCAGCCCCTACTACAAGCCTGTCTTCGGCGAGGACAAAAAATTCGTGTTCTTCTGTGCCGGCGGCATGCGCTCGGTGCTCGCCACCAAGACCGCGCAGGACATGGGGCTCAAGCCCGTCGCTCACATGATCGGCGGCTTCGGTGCCTGGAAGGCCGCGGGCGGCGCCATCGAAACCGGGCCGAAGCAGAAAGGCTGATCGCCCTTCCACTTCAAGATCCCAAGCGCCCTGTTCCGTCGCGGTTGCTCAACCGCGCCGTGCCATCTGCTTTGCCTTCGCCTCGCGGCGGCGGGCGTGCAGGATCGGCTCGGTGTAGCCGTTGGGTTGCGCTGCCCCCTTCAGCACCAGATCGCACGCGGCCTTGAAGGCCACGCCGTCAAACGTTGGTGCCATCGGCCGGTACAGCGGATCTCCGGCATTCTGCTTGTCCACCACAACGGCCATGCGGCGCATCGTTTCCTGGATCTGCGTCTCGCTGGTGATGCCGTGCTTCAGCC
>JANYHP010000130.1 GCA_025359005.1 Hyphomicrobiaceae bacterium
ATTAAAAACATTCGATTTCGTTATGCAAGAGGGTCTGCGATAAATCTACCTATGAGCGCTGCCTGACCGGCAAAAGCCGGCGGGCGGAATAGGCACGAGAACGGCCGCTAAGGCCATTTCCCAGACGAGATGATCATGACCAACTCAATCGCCACCAACGCGCACTTCTCGATCGCGCCCGCCGCCGGTGTCGCGGCCGGCCATGGTCTTTTCGGCCGCATCGGTGCGGCCCTCGCCGTCCGCCGCGAGCGCCGCGCGCTGCTCGCTCTCGACGACCGCATGCTGGCCGACGTCGGCCTCAGCCGCGCCGATGCGTATCGCGAAGCTCACCGCCCGTTCCTCGACGTGCCGCGCGTCTGAACCGACACAATTCTTCCTGTTCGAGTATGGGGGCGGATCGAAAGGTCTGCCTCCAATTGGTGTCGAGCGGTCCTTGCAGCACCTCGCGGGCGTATTAAGGACGCCGGTCGGTAACGCTTTCTGCCGACTTGCCGGATGGCTGCGAGTGGCCATAGTTGACTGCGTTCCCGTCCCGCGTTTTTTTGCGGTGATCGTGCCTCACTCGTCCGGCGCTCCGCCATGCCCGTTGCCCTGCCCGCTCGCCGTCTCGCCTGGATCGATATCGCCAAGGGACTGGGCATTTGCCTTGTCGTCTATGGCCACGCCTTCAATGGCGTCACGGCCGCCGGCCTGCTGCCTTACGGCGGATGGCCCGGTGCGGTGTACTACGGCATCTACACCTTTCACATGTCGCTGTTTTTCGTGCTCTCTGGCCTCACGGCCGAA
Organism: Hyphomicrobiaceae bacterium; assembly: GCA_025359005.1. Lineage (GTDB taxonomy): Bacteria > Pseudomonadota > Alphaproteobacteria > Rhizobiales > Hyphomicrobiaceae > JABFRJ01. The sequence continues at coordinate 787 of JANYHP010000130.1, forward strand.
GTCGGATATCGCCGCCGGCCGCAAGCGTATCTGTCGGGCAAGCTCGTTTCCATCGGCTATCCCTACCTGCTGTGGTGCCTGATCCAGGGCAGCATCCAGTTGCAGGTGGCGGGGCAGGTCAACCGCGGCATAGCGCGGGAGGATGTGTTTTCTATCCTGTGGTCACCGCTGGGGCATTTCTGGTTCCTGTATGCGCTGTTGATCTGCTTCGCGGTCGTCACGGTCTTGCGCTTCCGCACGGGTGCCATGCTGGCTGTCGCCGCCGTTTCGCTGGCGCTATTTGCACTCCAGTACGGCAACACGGCCGTTCCCTCGATCGTCGCCGTTACGCTGTTTTATTTTCCTCATTTCGTCGCCGGCATCGTGCTGTCGGAGCGGCTGCGCGGCTGGACGCCGACATTGGAGACGACGGCGTGGGGCTTGCCGTTGGTGGCTGCAGCCTTTGTGATGGGCGCTGGCGCCAACGCGTGGCTCACCAATGCCAACTATGTCGCCTTGCCGGCAATTCCGGCGGCGGCACTTGGCGTGCTGGGCGTTCTATGGGTGGCGAAACGGTTGTCCGGTCGCGTCGCGCAGCTGTTTGAGGCGTTGGGGCAGATGTCGCTGTCGATCTACGTCATGCACGTTCTGGTGGTTGCTGGTACGCGTATCGTGCTCGTCAAACTCGGCATTGTGAACCCAGTAGTGCTGATTGCGACGGCGCTTGTGTTCGGCCTGGCGGTGCCGATGGGCATGCACCTGCTGGCCGCCCGGTTCGGCCTGCTCGCGGCGTTCGGGCTCGCGCCGCCAAGCCGCGCGGTGGGTGCGGTCAAGCGGGCCTGAAGCCGTCGCCGGACGCTTTGCTGCCCGTTTTGGGTGAGCCGTGGCGACAAGTGGCGCAACCCGTGGCGGGGGGCTGCGCGCCGGCGTATCAGTGCGGTCGGGCGAGCGCTGTCGCGATGGGGCGGCGGTCGGTGCGCCGGGGACGCGGGCGTTGGCGCTGGAGAGTGGCGGGTTTGACCACCGCGCCGGTTGTCATGCGCTGTGCCAGCGACGGTGCCGAGGCCGCCATTGCCATACCGGCGAACACCAGGAGCCCGGGCTCCACCGTCGTGCCGGAGATGCAGAGCGTCAGGACGGACGCCATCGTTGCCGCCCGCATGGCATAGGCCACATCGATCACCCGCACGCCATTGCTCAGCCGCGCCGTCGGGGCGGTCTGGGAGGGCGCGCGCCAGACCAGGCCGAGCAGCACCGCGAACCCCATGGCGCCCACCACACCCGTCTGCGACAGCACCGCGATCGCCCAGCTCGAGGCGCGCGACGAGCCAAGCCCGATGCCGATGCCGTAGGTGTCGAGCACGCTCCTGAGGCTTTGGATGTTGTGGTAGCCGCGCTCTTCGGCGGACGCCGAGAGATGCTTCTTGAAGACCATCGCGTCGATCACTTCGGTCAGCGTTTCGACGATCGCGGGCACGAACAGTATCGCCGCCAATGCCAGCACGACACCGAGAGCCGCGACGCCCAAGAGCTGCATGTCGCGGCGGGGCGGCTTGCCGCCGACGACGCTGGCGATCAGGCTGGCGCCGAATGCCACGAGGCAGACCCCGAGGCCCACGTATCCGGTCGTCGACGTGGACAGCACCAGCATCACGAAATGTACGAAGCCGAACACCAGCGCGGTTCGTGACCCTGTGCTGCGCCAATAGGAAACACAGAACGCGAACGATGCCGCGGCGAGGCCAGAGAACGCCGACGCTTCAGCGCAGGCGCCCGCGATGCGCCACAGCGAGCCGATCTGGTGTTCCGCCTGGATCGCGTAATTGGCCGTGCGGATGGGCAGCAACACGTCGGCCATCCCAGCGATGTTGCCGGCGAGTTGGATCAGGCCGGCTGCTGCGTGCACGATGACCAGTGCCAGCATGCCACGCACGGCCAGCGGCCACATGGCCGGCCGGCGCAAGGTCATCAGCAACGCGATGAAGGCCAGCGTATTGAGCAGGAAGTAGCCGCTCTGGGAGACATTGCCGCTGACCGGCGACAGCGGCACCTCGTAGACGGCCGGCCCGAACACGATGAACGCGCCCGTCTGGCCGGCAAAGATCCGCGGCAGCAGGTAGGCGCCGATCAGCACGTAGGCGGCGAGCCCTGCCATGATCCACGGCACCGGCTGTTCGGCCAACACCGCGCGCAACTCCAACGTCGAGCCGCGCCGCATGATCGCCGTCGCCAGCAGCAGCAGTGCAAACAGTGTCGCGACCGGTGGCGACGAACCGCCGAGTGCGGGCAGCGTGGCAAACGCCGTGGATTGGAACGGCAGTGCGGCGAACAACCCGATCAGCACCGGCGCGCCAAGGCCGCGGCCCAGCAGCAAAAGCAGGGCGGCTACGATCAGGCCTGCGGCGGAGAGTTCCATGTTGATAAGTGTCCGAACGCCGGATTGCTCGATGGTCGCGAATCGCATGGTGTGACGAGGCACGGTGCGCTTGGCACCATGTCAGGCTTGATGTGGTTGTCGCATCGCGGCGATCGCCTTCATCAGAATTCGCCTCTTGCACCTGGATGCTGCGGCAGAGCATGGTCCGGGTTTTCACGTCTGTCCGAGCGCTCGGATGCATCGGGCGCGCTCCGGGCTGGAGCTGATAATGACCTACTGGATTTTACCGCTTTCTGCACTCGCTGGCGTTGGACTAGGTTTACGGTACCGCGCCGTCGCGGTTGCCGCAGCCTCGCTGATGGTGCCGGTCGTGGTGGTTGTACTTGCGGTCTTGCGCGGTTGGAGCCCCTGGGCGACCGCGGCGCTGGGCGGGGCGGCACTCATCAGCCTGCAAGCTGGATACCTGGTCGGCATCGCGCTTGATGGCGAGCGGCCGAAGTAGCCTGAGAGGGCGACGTCCACCGGCAAAACGTGGTCAGGGCACGTGTTCTGGTGTCTTGGTTCTGGTGTCTTGGTTCAGCTGTCTTGGATCGGGTGTCTGGGTCCTGGTGTGCTGGCGAGTTGGCACCCTCTAGGCCAACACTCTTGCCAACACTCTTGCTGTCCGCGTTTCATTGCCGGGCGGAGTGCTGCCTTAGGCCGCTTCCTCGAATTTTGCCACTGCCGGAATGGTCTTCAACAGGATGACGATGTCACGGCGCAGCGACCAGTGTTGCACGTAATCGGCATCGAGCTGGACGCGTTCATCATAGCTGAGCAGGCTGCGACCGCTCACCTGCCAGGCGCCAGTCAACCCCGGCCGCACGCTTTCATAGTCGGCCCGGTGCACGCCATAGCGCTGGATTTCTGCCGCCACGACAGGGCGCGGCCCGACGCAGCTCATGTCGCCGATCAGTACGTTGAACAGTTGCGGCAGTTCGTCCAGGCTCGATTTGCGCAGCAGATGGCCGAGCCGGGTGACGCGCGGGTCATCCTTCAACTTGCGCCGCTCGTCCCATTCCTTGCGCGCGTCCGGATTGGCGGCCAGGTGCGCCTTGAGGATCGGGTCGCCGTTGGCAACCATTGTGCGGAACTTGTAGCACCAGAACAGGTCACCGCCACGGCCGACACGCTGCTGAGCATAGATAACCGAGGCGCCCATCTGGCGACGGACGAGCATCGCAACCATTGCCAGCAGGGGCGTCAATATGAGCAGCATCGACGCTGCAATACCGATATCCATCATACGTTTGGCGATTGCGCCGAGGCCCTCGCAGGGGGCCAATCGAGGGTGGGCGATGGCGCCTGACCGAGCACCGCCCGGCGACTCCATGCCTGCACCGGCAGCTATGAACGGGGCAATGTCGCTGTCGGTATGGACCATATCACGCACCTGAAAAAGCTTGCTGTATGAGGAAAAAATACGCACGGAAACCACCTGCTGGCTGGCCCTCGGGGGCGGGGCTGCACCACCTTTATCCATCCCTCCCGGGTGGCTAAGGTTGCCGTTAATCGTTGACCGTGCTGCGCGCTCTCAACAAGGGGAGCAAAGGTGGTAAGCCATCGGAAAAAAGACCGTAGGGCTACGCCTCGTATAAGCCTCTGGTGCGGTGGCGAACGATTGCAGCTGCCATCAGGGCTTGCGTCACTGATCGCTTTTTCGGCGAAATCCCGAAGTCGCGACGGGCACGGTTCGGCCGACTGGCTGGAGCGAAGGCCGGCCGGCGAGCGACGCCCCATGCCATGGGTGCGGCGACGCCGGCACCCTCTGTTGGCTGAATTTTCTGTGGTCTATGCTAGTGTTCCGGCGCTGACATTTTCTTCCCTTCGCGGCATGTTGGTGAGCAAATGTCAGCGCCATAAGGAACACGAGCAACATTAGGTTTCTAGTGCAGCTTTTGCATCTGACGTTTGGTCACCAGTCTTGCCGCAAACGGGTACCAAACGTCAGATGCGCTGCACTAGCCTCGACGACGCGCAACAGGCGATCGTCCGCAAGGTTGCAGACAACGCCATCGCCAAGTTCGAGAGTGCCGCGGCCGAGGCGGGCGTCAAATGCACGTCGCTGATGATCCGCTGTGATGCGACGCAGGCGCCGGGCCAATTGTCGTTCTACGCGCGCCACGCCGACATGACCTTCCTCGGCCAGCCGAACGCGGAAGAAGCAGGCTCGACGTTCCAGGAACAGTTGCTGGATGGCGTGCTGTTCGCCTCGGGTCGGCCGGTCTACGTGGTGCCCTATATCGGGCGCCTCGATACGCCCGTACGCACGGCCGTCATCGCCTGGGACGGCGGCAAGAAGTCGGTGCGCGCGGTCAATGATGCCATTCCCCTGTTGCAGGGCCGCGGCGGCAACGTCGTCGTGCTTGTGATCAACCCGCAGGATCGCCAGGGCGCGCACGGCGAAAGCCCCGGCACGGATATCGCAGCCCATCTCAAGCGGCACGGCATCGAGGCGCGTATCGAGCGACAGGTGATCGCCGAAGTGTCGGTGGATACGGCGATCTTGAACTTCCTCTCCGACACCAGCGCCGATCTGCTGATCATGGGCGCCTATGGCCACTCCCGCCTGCGCGAGCGGGCCTTCGGCGGCGTCACCAGCAAAATCCTCCGTCACATGACAACCCCGGTGCTGATGGCGGAGTAGGGCAGTGCGAGCGTCGGACCATTGTGCGCGTAAAGCCAGGTGAGTCTCATGAGCAGCGCCGAGGGCGGCAGCGCGCGCAAGGTGAGATCGCGCACCGACGCTGCCGGGCCGCTGAGATGGAAGATAACGCCGTTGCGGGCGGAGGTATCCTGGATGCGGCGGGTGCGGGTCTGGCGGGCCGCATCGTAGCGGATCAGACCGAGCGGCAGGTCGTCCGCGTGCGCGGTCAGCGAGGCGGCCAATTGCACCGCGTCTTCCAGTGCCATGACACCGCCTTGCGCGAGATAAGGCTGCACGGGATGGGCTGCATCGCCGAGCAGGGCCACGCGCCCGCGCACCCAGGTGTTGAGCTTCATCGGCCGGGCGAGCGACCACTTGTGCCAACCAGTGACGCCAGCAAGCGCGGCGCGTAACGGCGCAGCGAAGCCGGCGACGGCGCGGGCGACGTCGGCGCGATCGGCGGGAGCATTCCAGGACATGGATTGCCACGGATCGTCGACAATGACGACGACGTTGATGCTGCGGCCCGCCTGCACCGGATAGTGCACCACATGCGCGCCAGGCGCGAGCCATGCACCGACTTCCGAGGCGGCGAGAACACCGGCGTCCGCCAGCGACAGGACCGCGCGATAGGCAACCGTGCCGCACGGCTGCGGCGTAGCGCCGGGCATCACCAGCGAGCGCACGCGCGACCAGATGCCATCGGCGCCGATCAGCGCTTGGCCGTCGATGGCGCGGCCGTCCGCGGCGGTGGCGGTGACGGTATCGGCGCCGCGCGCGAGTGCCGTGATGTCGAAGCCGCGCAGGATCGGCACGCAGTCCGCCGCGGCGCCATCGAGGGCGGCATGGAGATCGGCGCGATGCACCACCCAATACGGCGCACCGCAGCGCTTCTCGATGGCGCCGCCGAGCGCCGCACGCGCGAGGATGGCGGCGTCGCGGCCGCGGCGGACGGTGAGAAATTCAGGCACCGCGGCAACCGCACGCACGGCGTCGGCGACGCCCAGCTGTCGCAGCGCCTTGACACCATTAGGGCCGATCTGGATGCCGGCGCCGGCCTCGCTGGGGGCTGCGTTGCGCTCGAGAACGGTGACGGCGTGCCCGGTGCGGTCGAGTGCCAGCGCCGCGGCCAAGCCGCCGATGCCACCGCCAGCAATCAGGATGGGCGGCATGGAGGACATGTGGCGGGCTTCTCGTCTCGGGGAGAGGAAAAGCCAAGGGCTCTGCCCCTTGACCCCGCAAAAGGGCTCGCCCTTTTGAAACCCTTCCTGGGAGGGCTACGGAAAAATGCGGCGCCCGCCTCAGGCGGCGTGGTCTATGACGATGGCGCCGCGCGGATCGGTCTGGTCGGCGTGCAAGCGGTCGTCGTGCACGTACAGCGTCGAGCAATAGGGGCACAGCACCTGCGTGTCCTGACCCATGTCGAGAAACACGTGCGGATGGTCGAACGGCGGGCGCGCGCCCATGCACTGCAGTTCCTTGACGCCGACGAAGATCTTGTCGGCGCCCGCGTCGTTGGCAAGGTGCGGCGTTGCGTGGTCGGCCATGCGTCAGATCCCGGATGTGTTGCGCGGACGGACCATAGCGGCAGACCCGCGCCAATGATAGGGGATGCGGCATTCGCGCGCCGCCGCATTTTGGAGACGGATCATGCCCAGCTTCACCCACGACGGCATCGAGATCGCCTATATCGACGAAGGCCCGCGTGAGGGCGAGCCGATCCTGCTGATCCACGGCTTCGCGTCGAGCCTGAAGACCAACTGGGTCGATACGGTGTGGGTGCGGTTCCTGACCCGCCACGGCCGCCGCGTGATCGCCATGGACAACCGCGGTCATGGCGCCAGCAGCAAACCCCATGACACGGAGGCCTATGGCTCACCGATCATGGCGGAAGACGCACGACGCTTGCTGGATCATCTCGCCATACCCCGCGCCGATGTGATGGGCTATTCGATGGGCGCGCGCATCACCGCGTTCCTGGCGCTGGCCCACCCCGATCGCGTGCGCAGCGCCATCTTCGCCGGCATGGGCATCAACATGGTGCGTGGCCTCGCCGGCACCGGCCCCATCGCCCACGCGCTCGAAGCCGACAGCATCGACGACGTAACGAACCCGACAGCGCGCACCTTCCGCGCCTTCGCCGAGCAGACCGGCAGCGACCTCAAGGCGCTCGCGGCGTGCATCCGCTCGGCCCGCGCCGTGATCTCGGCGGAAATGCTCGCAACCTTGAAAGGTCCCGTGCTTGTCGCCGTCGGCACCGACGACGTGATCGGCGGCTCCGCGACGCAGTTGGCCGCGCTCATCCCCGGCGCGCAAGCTCTCGAAATCCAAGGCCGCGACCACATGCGCGCTGTCGGCGACAAAACCTACAAAGACGGCGTCGAGGCATTCTTGAAAGCGCGAGCGTGAGCGTTGCATTGCGTACTGCGCGACGTCTCGTGCGCAAGCGAACTGCGGCGGCTGGTCACGCCGGTCTCACCGACTTGTGACGATCGCGACAGTTGCCGCCCGTGTACGGTGGTAAGGCGTTGTCCAACAAAGTGGACACCGGTTTGGCGCAGAAAATGCGGCAAACAAAGGGCTGGAGCGCTGTCTTCAATTTAAGCCAAGCGGCAAGCGCGCTAGCGATCAGGTCTCACACGGAGCAGTCACGACATGCGCTCACGCGTCTTCAAGTCTTTTGCAACTGTCGCCGGCGCGGTGGGGCTGGCCATGGTGCTGGCCACGGGACTTGCGTCGCCGGTGTCCGCGCAGCAAAAATTGCGTTTCGCGGTCGGGCCGTTCCAGCCCACCGCCGGCGACACCCGGAAGGCCTACGAGCCCTTCTTCAAGTTTCTCGCCGAAAAGCTCGGCCGCGACTACGAACTGGTGGTGACGACCGACTGGGCTGGCATCGCGGTAGCACTCGCCAACGGCCAGGCCGATATCGCCTGGATGGGTCCGTGGGGTTACGTGCTGGCCAACAACGAGGGCGACGCCCAGGCCATCGCCACCGTCAAATACAACGGCAAGCCGAGCTATCAGGCGATCATCGTGGCGCGGCCGGATGCCAAGATCGAAAAGTGGCCGGACGATGCCAAGGGCATGCGCATCTCGTTCGCGGACGCCGGTTCCACGTCCGGCTGGTTGATCCCCACGCACGACTTCAAGGTGCGCGGCATCGATCCCAAGGCGTTCTTCCAGTATCGCGATGGCGCCTCACATGCGGCCCAGGTGCTGTCGGTCATTGAAGGGCAGACCGATCTGGCCACCGACTACGACCGCAACCTCGATACCTTCATCGCGCGCGGCACGGTCAAGCCCGAGCAGATCAAGATCGTCTGGAAATCGGCGCCGCTGCCGAACGATCCGCTGGTGGCGCGTGCCGGTCTCGATCCGGCCATAGTCAAGACGGTGCAGGACGCAGTGCTGGCCATAACCGAGGAACAGGCTGCCACGCTGATGCCGAAGAACTACACCGGTTGGATCGCAGCGACGCACGCCAACTACAAGCTGATCGAGGATGCGGGCCTCGCGGTCGGCAAGCTGAAGCCTAAAGTGGCTGCGAAATAGGCACGTGAACGACCCACGATCCGTCTATCAACCGCACCGGCGCAGCCGCGGCGAGCAGGCCGGCTTCGTCGTAGCGCTGGCGGCTGCGGCGGTTTTCTACATCGTCTGCCTGCGCATTGCCGAGGTGGACCCGGCGCGGCTGTGGGCGGGGTTGCCGCGGCTCGCCAAGTGGGCGGCGCGCTCCTGGCCGCCGGATGCGTCGGAGTTCGGCACTCTGCTCTATCGCGCCGGCCAGACCATCGCGATGGGCACCGTCGGCACCTCGTTCGGGGTGCTGCTTGCGGCACCATTGTGCCTGCTGGCGGCCCGCACCGTCACGACGTCGGCGTGGCTCTCTCTGCCGTCGCGCGCGCTGCTCAATGTACTGCGCGGCATCGATTCGTTCATCTTTGCGTTGTTGCTGGTGGCAGCCGTCGGCTTGGGACCGTTCGCGGGCGTGCTCGGCCTCGCGCTGCACGCGGCCGGGTCGATCGCAAAGCTGTGGGCCGAGAGTATCGAGACCATCGCGCCCGGGCCGGTCGATGCCGTGACCATGAGCGGCGCTGGCCGGTTGAAGGTGATCCGCTTCGCGCTGCTGCCCGATGTGCTGCCGAGCCTCGCCTCGATCGCGCTCTACATGTGGGAGTGGAGCATTCGCGCGTCGACCGTGCTCGGCGTGGTGGGGGCCGGCGGCATCGGGCAGGAACTGAAGAACAGCGTCGATCTGCTGCAATTCGACCGGGTGCTCACGATATTGGCCATTGTGCTGGTGATCGTCACCGCCATCGACAGCGCCAGCGCGTGGCTGCGCCGGAGATTGCTCTGATGCCGGTGCTGGTAGCCAGCGATCTGACGAAGGCGTTCGGCGGGCGGCGCGTGCTCGACGGCGTTGCAGTGTCGGTAGCCGCAGGCACATTCGTGGCGGTGCTCGGCGAAAGCGGTGCCGGAAAGTCGACCCTGTTCCGCTGTCTCAGCCGGTTGATCGAACCTGAGAGTGGCGAGATCAGTATCGACGGCGCACTTTACACAGGACTGCAGGGCGCGCGGCTTGCGGCGGCGCGGCGGCAGGTCGGTGTTGTCTTCCAGCAGTTCAATCTGGTGCGGCGCCTGTCGGCGCTCGACAATGTGCTGGCGGGGCGCCTGGCCGACGTGCCGCTGTGGCGCGTGATGCTGCATCAGTTCGACCTCGCACATGTGCAGCAGGCCGCAGCGGCCCTCGAAGCCGTCGGCCTCGGCGCGCAGATCGAGCAGCGCGCCGACACGCTCTCGGGCGGACAGCAGCAGCGCGTGGCGATTGCGCGCGCGCTGGCGCAGCAGAGCCGCATTCTTCTCGCCGACGAACCGGTGGCGAGCCTTGATCCCGTGACGGCCGCGGCGATCCTGGGCTTGATGAAAAGCCTGGCCCGCTCGCGCGGCATGGCCGTCGTCTGCGCGCTGCATCAACCCCAACTCGCCGCGCAGTTCGCCGACCGGATCGTCGTCCTCAAAAACGGGCGGCTTGAGGAGGTGTCACCGTCCTGCCCGACGCCTTCGGTGGTATAATGTCGGGATGGCATCTCGAATAAATCGGACTTCAAAAGTCAAAACACAAATGATCGGATTGCGAACCTGAGCAGGTCATCGGCACGGCTCTCGCTGATTGCGGTGCGTTAAGGATAGTTCGCGCGGAACGCGCCATCGTCCAACCGCGGCCACAATCAATCCGATAGCCTCCGATCGCATCAGGAACTGCAGCCACATCGGGGCCCAATGAACCAATATACACGCGCGACGGTCGCGGTCGCGATAGCGCTGGCTGCGAGCGGACATGCAGCGTCGGCAACCGAATTGCCCGAGGCCTGCCGGACGGCGCTCGGATCGATCGCGACGTTGACGCCTGAGCCGGCAGCGACCGCCAGCATCGAAGCCGGCCTCTCCGCCCAGATTGC
>JANYHP010000168.1 GCA_025359005.1 Hyphomicrobiaceae bacterium
GATGCTGCAGGGCGGGCGTTCGCGGCCTATGGCGGGGTCTACATCGCGGCGTCTGTGCTGTGGATGTGGGTGGTGGAGCATCAGCGACCGGGGCTTATGGATATGGCTGGGGTCGGTCTGTGTCTGCTGGGCGTTGTTGCCATTCTGAGTAGCGCGCCGGGTCGCGCTTGACCGAGCCTCACCGAATGCTTTAGCGGCACGGGGTGTCGTTTTTTTTCGGATCGATCAGAGCCCGTGTCAAACCCTTCGCATCGCGATTTTGTCCGCCCCCTGCATGGCCGGCGGCGGACGGCTGGCGCCCCGGTGCTAGGCGTTACGGAGGCGGTGGAGGCATGGCCGTTGCTGGCGCCACTTGTTGCGTTGGTGGCGGGGTGGGTGGTTATGGCATGGCCATGGCTGTCGGGGCGCGTGACGATCCCTTGGGACGCGAAAGCGCAGTTTCTGCCGCAGATTCAGTTCCTGGCGCAAAGCCTTGCGCGCGGCGAGAGCCCGTTCTGGGCGCCCTATGTGTTTTCCGGCCAGAACCAGATCGCTGACCCGCAATCGATGATCTTTTCGGCGCCGTTCCTGTTGCTGGCGGCGGTTAACGGTAATCCGAGTGCATGGGCGGTGGATGTCACCACGTTGCTTGCGGGGCTTGCAGGGGCCATGGCGCTGCTGGTGTGGTTCCGTGATCAACGCTGGCATTGGGCGGGGGGCATCATTGCCGGATTGGTGTTCTGTTTTGGCGCGTCGATGTCGTGGCGCATGCAGCATGTGGGGCAGGTGCTGAGCCTGGCCTATTGGCCGATGGCGCTGCTGGCGCTCGATCGGGTGCTGTCGCGGCGAAGTTGGCTTGCGGCCGTGGCGTTGGGCGTGCTGGGCGCGAGTATTCTGCTCGGTCGCGATCAGGTGGCGCTGCTGGTGCTGTATCTGCTGGCGGCGTTTGCGGTGTGGCGCGTAACAAGTCATGAACAGCCGTGGAATGAGCTGAAAGCATCACTGTCGCCGCTCTGCGGCGCAGGTGTCCTGGCAGCCGCGCTCGCCGCTGTGCCGCTGTTGCTGACGGCGTTGCTGGCGGGTGATTCCAATCGTCCGTCGATCGATTTCGAGGGCGCGGGGCGCGGCTCGCTGCATCCGGCATTGCTCGTCACGGCGGTGATCCCGCAGCTGTTCGGCGCGGCGTTCCGCATGGAAGACTACTGGGGGCCGCCGAGCTTTGCCTGGAACGACACGGGTCTCTATATCGCGCAAAACATGGGGCAGATCTATGTTGGCGCGCTGCCGCTGTTGCTGATCTGTGTGGCGGCAGTGCGCGGACACCTGTGGGCACGCGAGGTGCGGTTCTTCACGGTGGCCTTGGCGCTTGTGACACTCTATGCGCTCGGTTGGTATACGCCGGTTTTTCGTGCGGTTTACGCGCTGCTACCGGGCGTGAGCCTCTATCGCCGGCCGGCGGACGCGACGTTCGTGATGGGGGCGCTGGCGGCGGTGCTGGCGGGCTACTCGGTGCATCGCCTTTTTGCGCGGCCGTGGGAGACGATCCCGTGGCGCGGTTGGGCTGCGTGTGGAGCGCTGTTGGCTTTTGCGTTTGCGGTTGCGCTCGTGCTGGCTGTGGCTATCGATCGGATGCCGCTGTTGCCATTTCCATTGATTGCGGCGGCGTTTTCTTTCGCGGTCGGCTTTGCAGCGCTGGGACTGGCGCGGCCGCGGCTGGCGCTGGAACCATGGGCGGCGGTGGCGCTGCTGGCCGGTGCGACGACGCTCGATCTCGCGTGGAACAATGGGCCGACCACGTCGTCGGCGCTGCCACCAACGCACTACGATGTTCTCGATCCGAAAACTAAAGATCCGGTCATTGCGTTGCTGCGCGAGCGGGTTGCAGCGGGCACAAGCGAGATGCGGCGCGATCGCATCGAATTGCTTGGCCTCGGTTTCCATTGGCCGAATGCGAGCCTGACGCATCGGCTGGAAAATACGCTCGGCTACAATCCCGTGCGGTGGGGGCTTTACGCGCGCGCGACCGGCGCGGATGACACGGTGGGCCTGCCCGATCAACGAAAGTTCGCGCCCCTGCTGCCATCGTATTCGTCGCGGCTCGTCGACATGCTGGGGCTGCGCTATGTGGCGGCCGGGGCGCCGTTGGAGACAATCGATCCGAAGCTCACGCCGGGCCAATGGCAGTTGATCGGCAAGACCGAGGGCGCGTGGATTTACGAGAACCGCCAAGCGCTGGCGCGGGTGTCGTTCGCGCGGCGTGTGGTGGCCGCCAACTTTGATGCACTGTTGGAGACGGGCCAGTGGCCGGCGTTCGATACGGCGACGACGGTGCTGCTCGACGGGGTGCCGGCTGGATATTTCTCGGCAGGTGGCGCGGCGGGAGGCATGGAGACGCGTGTGCGCATCGTGGCGTATCGCCATGCGTCGGTGGACATCGAGGCGGCGAGTGCGAGCGGCGGGTATGTGGTGCTCAACGATATCTGGCATCCGTGGTGGTTTGCGACCGTGGATGGGCAGTCTGCGAAAATGGAGCGTGCAAACGGTATCTTCCGGGCCGTTGAAGTGCCGCGCGGGGTGCATCGCGTGCGGTTCGAGTTCCGGCCGTTGCGGGGTGCGTGGGAGCAGGTGAAGGGCCGGCTGTGACGACGTGGTGACACGACTGTGTTGGGGGCAAGCCCAGGGGGCTGACCCCATTGCGCGACGATTGACGGCGCGACCATTGACGGCTTCACAGTGTTGCGGTGGCGCCCTATCATTTGCTTACCAACGACCCGCGGGGCCGACGCATGTCCACGCAGCCACGCCGCATTGCCGGCATCGACATCGGCGGTACGTTTACCGACCTCATCTTCTATGAGGAAGGGCATGGCGGTGTGCGCATCGCCGTGGCCAAGCTTCCGACGACGACGGCAAACCAGGCCGATGGCGTGCTGGCGGCGCTTGCGGCCGTCGATGCCCAGCCAGCTGACCTCGATCTCATCATTCACGGCACGACCGCGACGACCAATGCCGTGCTCGAGCGCCGGGTGGCCCGCGCCGGCCTGATCACGACGCGGGGATTTCGCGACAGCCTCGAACTTGGGCGTCGTACGCGACCCAAACCATACGGCATGACGGGCGTGTTCGAGCCGTTGATCAGTCGTGAGTATCGGCTGGAAGTCACGGAACGCATGAGTGCCGAGGGCACGGTGCTGACGCCGCTCATCGAAGCGGAGGTGGTTGCGGCGGCGCGGCGCTTGCTGGAACTGGGGTGCGAAAGCGTCGTCATCCATTTTCTCCATGCCTACGCCAACGCTGCGCACGAGCAGCGGGCCGCGGAAATCGTGCGCGGCATCTGGCCGAATGCGTACATCACGTGTGGCGCGGCACTTTTGTCAGAGTTTCGCGAATATGAGCGCGGCACGACGGCGAGCGTCAACGCGGCGGTGCAGCCGATCCTGGACCGCTACGTGACGCGGTTGTCGGCTGCGTTGAAGGCGGCGGGCTATACGCGCGATCTGCTGATCATGAATGGAAACGGCGGTACGGTGGCGGCGTCTCGCGTCGTCGCAGAGGCGGCGAAGACGGTGATGAGCGGGCCGGCATCGGGCGTGATGGCGGCGGCGGCGACCTTGGCGGCGGCGGGGCTCACCAACGCGATCACCTACGACATGGGCGGCACATCCACGGACGTGGCGCTGATCCACGGCGGTGTGCCCGAAGTTTCGGCCGAACTGACGATCGACTACGGCCTGCCCATTCACGTGCCGATGGTGGATGTGCATACGGTGGGCGCGGGTGGCGGCTCCATCGCGCGGCTCGACGCGGCGGGCATGCTGGCTGTCGGCCCGGAAAGTGCCGGCGCCGATCCTGGGCCGATCTGCTTTGGTCGTGGTGGCACGCGACCGACGGTGACGGACGCCAATTTTGTGCTGGGCCGTCTGCCGCCGGACCGGTTGACGGCGGTGGCCAGCGCGGTCTCCATCGCGGACGTGCGTGCGGCGATCGAGCGGGAGATCGCCGCTCCGCTGGGCATGTCTGTGGAGGCTGCGGCTGCTGCCATCATTACGCTTGGCAATACGCTGATGGCGGGTGCGATCCGTTCGGTTTCGCTGAGCCGTGGCCACGATCCGCGAGATTTTGCGCTGTTCGCATTCGGTGGCGCCGGACCCTTGCATGCCGTCGCGCTGGCCGAGGAATTGGGCGTCGCGGACGTGATCGTGCCGGCGCGACCGGGGCTGACCAACGCGCTCGGCTGTCTCGTCGCCGATCTCCGGCAGGATTATGTGCAGACGATCAATATGCCTTTGGAGGCGGTGGCGGCTGCGCGCATCGCCGAGGTGTTGGGGCGGCAGGCGGCGGAAGGCCGCGCGACGAATGCCGGGCACGCCGAGACTGTGGGCACGCGTGTTACGCATGCGGCGGACATGCAATTCCGCGGACAGACGCATCTCATTCGCGTGGCGTTGCCATCGGCGCATGTGACACCGGATGAAATCCAGACACTGTTCGAGGCTGCGTATTTCGCGCGCTTCGAGGTGCGGTTGCCGGAGATCAAGGCGCAGCTCGTCAACCTGACGACGTCGGTGATCGGCGCCCGCCCGCGGGTTGACCTGGCAGCGTTGCTGGACGCTGGAAAGCGCGTGGGGACGGAGGCTATGGCGCAGACCGGCGTTCGAGACGTGTACGCCGGTAGCCGTTGGCATCGCGCGGCCATCTACGCGCGCGAGGCATTGCCGCTTGGTGCGGTGATCAGCGGGCCGGCGGTGATCGAACAGATGGATGCGACGACGGTGCTGGAACCGGGGACACGCGCGCGCGTGGACACTCTCGGCAATCTGCGAATTACGCGCGGGACGTGACGATCGCGACGGGGGCAGACGCATGGGGCAGACGCATGGTGCTGAGCACAGGTCCTGCTTATAAATCTTTCGGGAGAACGATGGCGTATTCGCGGTCCTCGGCATCGACGAAGGTGACGCGGGCTTCATAGCCCTGGTCATCGATGTAGTGAAGAACGCGCCGGGGTTCGGCCAGGGCGTAGGGCACGACGACAGTTACCAGCGATGCGCGGCGGGCGGGCGGCGTTTCGATGTTGACGTGATGATGCAGTGGCAGCGTGCCGATATCGGCGGTGTCAACGCCCGGAAAGCCAGTGACGGCGGTAGCAACGGGTTTGCCGGATGTCGCATAGACCATGTGTCCGGTGAGGCCAGCGACCGCGCCACTGAGGCGGAACGTGGCGCCGCCGACGTCAAAGGGCGTGGCGCCGTGCAGCAGCCATTGCAGGGGCTCGGGTGTGCCGAGCTCGACACGGTCGACGATGACGAAGAACGAGCCACGGACGAAATGGACGGTGCGTTCGACTTTCTCGACGTGCGGGGTCTCGCTGCGATAGGCCGCCGTGGTGTCGGCGATGATGATGATGGCGTCGGGATCTTGCGTGACAGAAACGATGCGGCCTTGGGCTGCTTTGGCGCGGCTCTTGTCGTCGCCGGCGTATTGGCCGCGACCGCCGATGAGGATCGCGTTCTTGGAGCGCGTCTGGCGTCGCCACTGCCGATGCATCGTCGAATTGAAGGCGACGTAGTGGCCGCTCTGGATGGCGAGATCCTCGCCGAATGCGCGCAGCAGGAACGCGCCCTGATCGCCGTGACTGTGGCTGACGGAGCCGTAGGGGCTCGCCTTGATGACGAACTGGAGGTGGCGCGCGGGCTCGTGCATGTGCCGCTGGATTGCGACCCAACCGACGTCTGCGAAGTGGGCGACAAGGGGAAGATCGAGAGGCGATCGCGCCGCTGGAATTGCGCCCGACTGGGCGAGGCACAGGCTCTCGAAATCGAAGTCCCACCAGCCGTAATTGTAAAACGCTTTGCGGGTGCCGGGGTCTTGCCGGTTGAGTTCGGCGTCGTACCACACAGCGTACCCGGCTTGTTTCTCGTCCATGACACGGGCAAGCCGGCGCGCGTTGGAGCCAACCTTCAGGCTTGGCAAATCGCCCATGGTGCTGTCGTCGCCGAAGGAGACGCGGCGCGTGCCGGGTGCCTTGGTGTAGATTGGAAACAGTGCGGTATGACGGAAGAATGGGCGGCGCAACACATCGATGCCGAGATAGGGCTTCATGAGTTCGGCGGCGTCGAGAAGATAGGCCATGCCAAGCGTCCAGTAGTGGGGGCCTTCCGCCCAACCACCATCGCGGCCGCCCCAGGGGGAGTAAATTGAAAAGAGGTATTCCACCGTGAAGTCGAGCCAGGCGCGCGGGCCGTCGATCTCGCTCTCTTCGGTGTCGTGCAGTAACGCGAGGCAGCAGGGCACGAGGGCTGCGGAGAGAAAGCGCACGGCGTGGCTGTCGTAAGGGAAGACGTGAATGCGCGCGTGCTCGATGATGTGCTCGGCCAGATCACGCGTGCGGGCGAGCAGCGCTGTGCGGACTATGGCGCGTTCGGCTTCGCTGAGATCGTCGTGCAGCCAGTCGTAACCCCAGGCGAGAGCGTTGGCGATGCGGAAGGCGGCTTCATCGTTGTAGGCGCGCGAGGTGGTGCCGGCGACGTCCCACGCGGCGATGGCGAGGAGCCACTCTTTGGCGCGCGCGGTGAGCGCTGGATCGCCGGTGAGGCGGCCGGCGATGGCGAGATGGCGGACGGCGTAGAGTACCTCCTGGCAGTGGATATAGATCGCGCGCCAGAGCGGGGCTGTGCGCGTGCCGCCGGGATAGGGTGCGGGCTCGGCGTGGACGGGCATGGCGACGAACGGGGCGACGCTGTTGGCAAAGAATGCAGCAAAACCGCAGTGATCTTTATCTGTCGCGAGTGAGGCGGTGAACGTGGCCGCGCCAGTTTGATCGAGCCACAGTCGCGGGTGGCTCAGTGCTGCGCGGGCGTAGCGGTCGGTGGACGAGGGCAGCGGGACGGGCTCGAGCCCGGCGGGAACTTCGAAGGTGCGGGGCGTGCTCCAAAGGCCGATGGCGCATTCGATGGTTGTGTCCCACATGGCATAGCGCCACGTGTAGTGCCCCGGCGTCAGCGGCTCGGGTGGTGTGAAGAAGTTGCGCTGGATGTTGGGATAAAGGCGCTCGCCATCGACGCCTTGGATGGCAATGATCACGCGCGCCGTCTCGTCGAGCATGGGAAGCCAGACGAAATGCGGTGGGTTTTCGTAGACCGTCTCGCCGTCAGGCTGATAGCGCACGGTGAGGCCGCCGGCGCGAGGTTCGTCGAGCAGCGTCTCGGATGGCGGCTGGCCG
>JANYHP010000179.1 GCA_025359005.1 Hyphomicrobiaceae bacterium
AACGAGTGGGTTCGGGGCGTCTGCGGCAAGCCCCAGGTCAAATGCAGCGACTGCCCAAACCAAGCATTTATCGGCGCATCCGATGCCGTCGTCGAATGCCATCTACGCGGTGAGGACCGCATTCGTAAGAACCGCCGGGAGACCGGTTTTGTTGCCGGGGTCTATCCGTTGCTGTTCGACGACACATGCTATTTTCTGGCGGTTGATTTAGACAAGAAGGACTGGATTGCCGACGCCAAAGCGTTTCTCGAAACCTGCCGTGATCTCGATGTGCCGGCGGCGCTGGAGAGGTCGCGATCCGGCAATGGCGGACATGTCTGGATATTCTTTGCGGAATCAATTCCCGCGTCGGAAGCGCGGCGGCTGGGCACGCTGCTGCTGACACGCACAATGAACCGCCGCCCCGAGATCGGCTTCGCGTCCTATGACCGGCTGTTTCCAAGCCAAGATACGATGCCCAGGGGTGGCTTCGGCAACCTGATCGCCCTGCCGTTGCAACGATTGGCGCGCGGAAAAGGCAACAGCGTTTTCGTTGACGATGCACTCACGGCCTACGAGGACCAGTGGGCGTTTCTCGGCAGCCTGCGCCGCCTGTCGTCCGCCGACGTTGCCGCCGTGATCGGGCGAGTCGAGGCCGACATGCCCGGTGGCGCCACTGGCGTCAGACTGCCGGTCGACGACGAGAATGCGGATGACCCGTGGAAAATGACGCCATCGCGGCGGCGGCAAACCCCGAAGATTACCGAGCCGATGCCAGAACGGGTCGGCGTCGTGCTGGCTGATCAGGTGTATGTCGACCGTGCACAACTGCCGTCCTCGATTGTGGCTCAGCTCGTGCGGGTCGCCGCTTTTCAGAACCCGGAATTCTATCGTGCTCAGGCGATGCGGATGCCGACCTACGGCAAGCCCCGCATCATTTCCTGCGCCGAACTCCATCCGCTGCATGTCGGCTTGCCGCGTGGGTGTCTCGATGAGGCCATGGAAGTGCTCAAAGTACTCGGGATCAAACCGGTCCTGACGGACGAGCGTCACAGAGGCCAACCATTGGCGGTCACGTTTCTCGGAACGTTGCATGACGTGCAGGCCGCCGCCGTCGCCGCCATCGAGTCGCATGACTACGGTGTCTTGGCTGCAACGACGGCCTTCGGGAAAACCGTGGTCGGCGCGAAAATGATTGCGGCGCGAGGTTGCAACACGCTGGTGCTGGTGCACCGTCAGCAGCTCGTCGACCAATGGCGGCAGCGTCTCAAGACTTTCCTCTCGGCCGCCGATGCCGATATCGGCACGATTGGTGGCGGCAAGCGCAAACCCTCCGGCCGCATCGACATCGCACTGATCCAAAGTCTCGTCCGCAATGGCGTGGTGAGTGATTTGGTCGGCGACTACGGGCACTTGATCGTGGACGAATGCCACCATCTTTCTGCCGTCAGCTTCGAACTGGTCGCGCGCCGAACGAAGGCCCGCTACGTCCTCGGATTGTCGGCGACGGTTGCCCGCAAGGACGGCCACCACCCCATCATCTTCATGCAATGCGGGCCAGTCCGATACCGCGTCGATGCGAAGGCACAAGCTGCCACCCGTGCATTCACGCACAAGGTCAAATTGCGCGAGACGGGGTTCCAGACGCCGCCAGGACAAGAGGTAACCGGTCCGCAACAAATGACCACGCTGTATGCGGCGCTCGCTGCCGACACCAAGCGCAACGACATGATCTTCGACGACGTACTGACAAGCCTGCAAGTCGGCCGCCGCCCCGTCATCCTGACCGAACGCCGGGATCACCTCGATCACCTGCGCAGCCGTTTCGAAAAATTCACCCGCAATCTGGTCGTCCTGTACGGCGGCATGAATGCCGGCGAGCGCCGCGCCGCCGAAACCGGGCTCAAAACGCCGGATGGCGAGGAGCGGCTCGTGCTGGCGACTGGGCGCTACCTCGGCGAAGGGTTCGACGACGCATCGCTCGATACACTGTTCCTGACCATGCCAATTTCATGGAAGGGCACACTTGCTCAATATGTCGGCCGACTGCATCGCGAGCACCATGCCAAGCGCGAAGTGCTCGTTTACGACTACGTCGATAGCGGTGTCGGCATGCTTGCTCGCATGGCACTGAAGCGGCAGGTGGGCTATCAAAGTTTGGGGTACGAGATCGCAACGGCCGGGTCGACAACGACTGCTGTGCAAAACGCCACTGTGAGTTCAGACACAGCATGAAGCACATCACAAAAGAACTAGCCGAACTGCTCGATGGCGTCAGTCGTCCCGCTGACTACTTCGCGTCGGGCCGGGCCGAATTGTTGGCACCGCGGATCGAGGTTGAGGGTGTGGGACCGGTCGCGCTGCCGTTGCTGCCCGCGCAGGCAAAAGCGCTGATCAAAGCGGCGTCGCAGGCCCCGTTCGGGCGCGGGAGCGACAC
>JANYHP010000241.1 GCA_025359005.1 Hyphomicrobiaceae bacterium
TCCGGCGCTGACATTTGCTTCCCTTCGCGGCATGTTGGTGAGCAAATGTCAGCGCCATAAGGAACACTAGCAACATTAGGTTTCTAGTGCAGCTGTTGCATCTGACGTTTGGTCACCAGTCTTGCCGCAAACGGGTACCAAACGTCTGATGCGCTGCACTAGTTCGCCGGGGGGAGCTAGCGATAGCCGTCGGATGCTGGAGATTGCCGGGCCGCGGGCGCTCGAGCCGCCGCCGGACTTGGCGATACGGCGGGCGGCCAGCGACAGTGGCTCGATCACGGTTGCCATATGGTGGCCGTTGGCGTGCAGCAGCATCACCGCGTCGATCATGACGCCGACGTGGCCGGGCCAGAAGACGAGATCGCCGCGCGTGAGGCCGTCGAAGTCCTCGCGGACGGGCACGGGCGCGCCGAGTTCGGCTTCCTGCATGTCGCTGTCGCGTGGGCACGGGTGTCCGGCCGCCTCGAGTGCCAATTGAACAAGTCCCGAACAATCGACGCCGGCGCGTGTGCGGCCGCCCCACAGATAGGGCGTGTGTACCAACGTTTCGGCGACCTCGACGAAATCCCGCGCGGGCTCGGACATGGCGCGCAAATGCCGCTTGATGACATGGCCCCCTGTCGACAGTTCGGCAAACCGTTCACCCGCGGTGGCGACCGTGACGGCCGCATTCAGGCTGAGCCAGCCAAGAGGCGCGCGTTTGATGTCTGGCTCGGCGTAGACGAACGTCGCAGGCGAACCGACGCGGTGCGTGGGCGTGACGATCTCGTCCGACAGCGCCGACGCCGGCACGTAGCCGACATAGCCGTCGCGGTCGAGTTGCACCCAGGCCCAGCCGCCTGCCTCATCGAACACCGAAAGCGTTTCGCCATGCAGCACCTCGCTGGCAAAACCGCGCGCGGCGTCCGGCGCCAACGTGAGTGGGATCGAGAACTGTCGGACTTGTTTCGGTGTGCCCGCGACGAAGCGTTCGGACGCAACGCGTCCTTCCAACGTGACGTCGGCGAGGTCAGGTCGGAAGGCGTGCCGGCGTGCATCGATGATGGTGGTTGGATCGGTCATCGTCGGCCTCTCGTCGTCTTGGTTCAGCGACCGTAAGCGTGTTCGAGGTAGGCGAAGAGCGCGCGCGCGGCCTGCACCTCGCCGCCTTTTGGGCCGAGCAGTTTGGGCGCCGGGCGCCAGCCGAAGATGTCGAAGTGGGCGAAGTGGCGCGCTTTCTTGACGAAGCGGCGGAGGAACAGCGCGGCGATGATGGCGCCGCCAAACGGCCCCTCGGCCACGTTGTTGAGGTCGGCGACAGCACTTTCGAGGCCCGCGTCGTAGGCGCTCCACAACGGCAGGCGCCAGACCGGATCGGCAACTGCGAGCCCGTGCGCGGCAATGGCGGCGGCGAGCGGCTCGTCGTCGGTGAAGAGCGGCGGCAACTCGGGGCCGAGCGCCACCCGGGCCGCGCCCGTCAGCGTCGCGAAAGTCACCAGCAGATCCGGGCTCTCTTCGTCGGCAAGTGCCAATGCGTCGGCGAGCACGAGCCGGCCTTCGGCGTCGGTGTTGCCGATCTCGACGGTGAGCCCGGCGCGCGACGCGATGACATCGAGCGGGCGGAAGGCATTGCCCGCCACGCTGTTCTCGGCCGCCGCGATCAGCACGCGCAACTGCACTTTGAGGCCGCGGCTCATGATCATGTGGGCTGTGGCGAGCACGGCGGCGGCCCCGCCCATGTCCTTCTTCATCAGCAACATGCCGGCGGACGGTTTCAGATCGAGCCCGCCGGTGTCGAACGCGATGCCCTTGCCCACCAGTGTCACTTTCGGCAATGCGCCTTCGTGTCCCGGCGGCGACCAGGTGAGATCGACGATGCGGGGCGCCCGCGGCGAGGCGCGGCCAACGGCGTGGATGAGGGGGAAGTTCTGCTCCAGCAGATCGTCGCCGACGGTACTCGTGACCGCCGCGCCATGGACTTTGGCGAGCGAGCGGACGGCGGCCTCGATTTCCGCCGGTCCCATGTCGCTGGCCGGCGTGTTGATCAAATCGCGCCCAAAAGCCACGCCCTCGACGATGGCGTGGACGCGCGCGGCGTCGGCACCGGCCGGCATAGCCAATTGCGGCATGGCGTCGGCCTCGCCGGACTTGTAGCGACGAAAGCGGGTGCCGCCGAGGCCCCATGCCACCGCCGCAAGTTCCGGATCGGGCAGCGTCGATGCAACCCGGTATCGGCCGGGCGGGAGTTGTGTCGCAAGAGCGCCCAGCAGCAGCTCCGCGCGCGCCATCGGATCCGCCGGCCGGCTGGTCACGGGGGCACTGCCCGCGCCCATGACTGCACCGGCGAGGTTGCCATCAGCGTCAGGCAGCAGGGCCAGACGACGCCCGGCGGGTTTGAAACCCTGGGCCGAGAGCCACGCCCGCTGGACCGTGTTGATCGTCGGCTCGGCTGCCAGGGCGTGCTGGCCGTCGACAAGCCACACAGGCGTGCCGGTGCTGCCAATGGCGAATGCCTGGACCGCCGCTGGATGTAACGGCGCGCCGGACGTCGATCGGGCAGGGCGGGCGGTCGATTTGGCCATGGGGCTCCGGCGGTGGTGAGGGCGCGGCAAGCAGGTGCCTGTCCATAGCTTGGTTCGGGACAGAGTTTAACGGAATTTTCAAGTCTCCCGGGTAATGTACGGCTCAGCCAGAATTTATCATCGCGTCTCTGGCGTCCCTTTTCACGCTCCCCCGTTTCGGGCTGTTGCGTTCTGGAGACCGCGAGATGCGCAGTGATCGTCTGACCCTGTCCGCTGGCCAAGTTCGCGAAGCGTTCGTGCGGCGTTTGGCGGTGCCCATGGTGGTTGCCTCAACGATCGCGCTGGGTGCCTGCGCTGGCGCACAAAGCCCCCTGGATTTTGCCGGTCTTGGCACTGCCAAGCCTGCGCAAACGGCGGCTGCCGAAATGCCGCAGTCGGACCTGCAGAAGGCCACCGAGTATTGGGGCAAGCAGTTTGAGAAATCTCCCGGCGATCCGCAGACGGCCATCAACTACGCACGCAACCTGAAGGCACTGGGCGCCAAGCAGCAGGCCATGGGCGTGCTGCAGCAGGCGCATACCGTCAGCCCGCAGCACAAAGGCGTGGCGTCTGAATACGGCCGCCTGGCGCTCGAGGCGGAAGAATTGCCACTGGCCGAAAAGCTGCTCGCCATTGCCGATGACCCGGTCAGGCCGGATTGGAAGATCATGTCGGCGCGCGGCGCGGTGCTTGCCAAGCAGGGCCGCTATCGCGAGTCGATCCCGATGTTCGAGCGCGCGCTGGCGCTGGCGCCCAACCAGCCGTCGGTGATGAACAATCTCGCGCTCGCGCACGCCATGAACGGGCAGGCGGAGAAAGCCGAACCGCTGCTCCGCCAGGCGTCCGCCGACGCCAATGCCGACCCCAAGGTCGTCCAGAACCTGTCGCTGGTGCTGGGCCTGCAGGGCAAGCACGAGGATGCCAAGAGCGTCGTCGTCCGCAACATGTCGGACAACGATGTGGCGGAAGACAGCCGCTATGTCCGCGAAATGGTGGGGACGCAGACGGCGGCTGCCGCTCCGGCCTGGAGCGCTCCGAAGACTGCACCGATTGCAACCAGCTCGACCGGTGCAGCCAAAGCCAAAGGCAAATCTCAAGCGCAGCCGGTTGCTCAGGCTGAAGACCCGGCAGCCGCCGTCCAGCGCTTGGCCGACGGCTATACGGCGACCCCAACGGACGCGCCGGTCCAGCTTGGTCCCAAGCCCTGAGCACCGGCCGTCGCGCGCCAGGCATCGCAGGGTTCTGAGCCGACTGTTGCTCTTGCAACGGTCGGTTTTTTGCAGTGCAGCGTGCGCCCCGGACCGTCCTCGGCTTTCATCAGAGATCTGCTTGGCCCAGGCGGTACTTGCAGCTTATGTTCAGTCGCCCGCAAGGTCGTGCCCGAATAGTCAGCCGTCAGGATACCCGTCCCCATGTCCGATGCGAATCCACTGCATCCCATACCCTCGCCACCGCGCACGCGCATGGTGGGCAACATGTTCACGTTGCATGCCGCTTCGCCGATCCAGGACATGGTCAAGCTGGCCGCCGAACTCGGTCCCATCTACTGGCTGGACATGATGGGAAAGCCCATCGTCGTCGTGTCCGGCGCCGATCTGGTGGACGAACTCTCCGACGAGATGCGCTTCGACAAGACGGTGCGCGGCGCGCTGCGGCGGATACGGGCGTTTGCCGGGGACGGTCTGTTCACCGCTTACACCGATGAGCCCAACTGGTCGAAGGCGCACAATATCCTGCTGCCGAACTTTTCGCAGAAAGCCATGCAGGGCTATCATCCAGTGATGGCTGATGTCGCGACGCAGCTCGTCGACAAGTGGTCGCGTCTCAATACGGAAGATGAAATCGACGTTACCCACGACATGACCTGCCTCGCGCTGGATACCATCGGTCTTGCGGGCTTTGATTATCGATTCAACTCGTTCTATCGCGAGAAGAACCATCCGTTCGTCGATGCGATGGTGCGCGCCCTGGATGCAACCATGCGGACCAAGGGCTTGCCGCTCGAGGACATCATCCGCAAGGACCGCGAAATCAAACTGAAGTCCGATATCCGCTACATGAACAAGGTCGTCGATCGCGTTATTCAGGAGCGGCGGTCCAACCCGGAGGGCAACAAGGGCAAGAGCGATCTGTTGAGCTATATGCTCGACGGGGTCGACAAGAAGAGTGGCGGACGGTTGGACGATCTGCAGATCCGCTACCAGACAATCACGTTTCTGATCGCTGGCCATGAAACGACGAGCGGGCTGCTCTCATTCGCCACCTACTACCTGCTGCAGAACCCTGCCGTGCTGGCCAAGGCCGTTGCAGAAGTCGATGCGGTACTCGGCGATGACATCTCCGCCCCGCCGAGCATCGCTCAGATCGCGCAGCTCGATTACGTCTCACGCGTGCTGAAAGAGGCGTTGCGACTGTGGCCAACAGCGCCGGCGTATGCTGTCTCCCCTTACAAGGACAGCGAGATTATCGGCGGAAAATACGAAATCAAGAAGGCCTACCAGACCGTGGTGCTGATCCCAGCGTTGCATCGGGATCGTGCGGTATGGGGCGATCGGACCAACGTTTTCGATCCCGACAACCACACGCGCGAGGCGGAGGCCAAGCGCCCAGTCAATGCCTATAAGCCTTTCGGCAACGGCCAGCGTGCCTGCATCGGTCGCCAGTTCGCCATGCAGGAGGCGACGATGGTGCTGGCCATGATCCTGCAGCGGTTTGAGTTGATCGACCACACCCGCTATGCGCTGCAGATCAAGGAAACACTGTCGCTCAAGCCCGATGGCTTCAAGATCCGCATTCGCGCGCGTGCTGGCCGCAATCACGGCGTGGCGGCTCGGCCCGCAGCGGCGGCCTATGGCCTGACCGGCGGCGGCCTGCCGGCTGCTGCTGTCCGCGCTGCCAACCGTCCGACGCACGCGACGCCGTTGTTGGTGCTTTATGGCTCCAATCTCGGCACGGCTGAGGGGATCGCGCGGCAGATTGCTGAGGCCGGCGATGCCAATGGCTTTGCTGTGACGCTGGCGCCTCTCGATGACTATGCCGGAAAGCTGCCGGCCAAGGGGGCGGTGCTGATCGCGTGCGCGTCGTATAACGGCATGCCGCCCGACAACGCGACCAAGTTCACGAACTGGCTGGCGAACGGCGTTGCTGGGGCTGACGCACTCAAAGATGTGCGTTATGCGGTGTTCGGTTGCGGCAA
>JANYHP010000306.1 GCA_025359005.1 Hyphomicrobiaceae bacterium
CCGCCGCTTATCATTCCAGCCGCAATCGACGGCCAGATCACCATGCTCTACACAGCAGCCATGACGCGCCCGACAACGCCCATCCAACGCCACGTCTCCCTGGCGTCGACAAACGCAGAAGCCATGCGCTTGGGTCTGAGTGGGGTGACCGCGCCGTTGTGGGTACAGGCGGAGCAGCAGACGGCGGGACGCGGCCGCTCGGGCAAAGCCTGGCAGTCGCCGCCCGGCAATCTCTACGCGAGCCTGCTGGTTCGGCTCAATTGCCCGCCGACGGCGATCCACCACCTCTCGTTCGTGGCGGCGGTCGCAACCCTGGCCACCATCCGACGCTGTGCCGGTTCTGCGGCGGCACGCCTGCCGCTGCGGCTCAAGTGGCCCAACGACATTCTCCTCGACAGCGCCAAGCTCACGGGCATCCTGCCGGAGAGCACCGTGCTGGGCCGCGGCGGCGTCTTGGCGGTGATCGGCATCGGCGTCAATCTGGCGCATGCGCCGAGCGGCCTCGATCGCGCCACGACCTGTCTGGCCGCGCATGGTATCGACATAGCGCCCGCAGCGTTTCTCGACGCGCTCGACGCGGACCTGCTGGCCTGCCTTGCTCTTTGGGACGACGGACGGGGCTTTGCAGCCATCCGCGCCCGCTGGCTCGCCGATGGCCTGGCGCGGGGCACACCGATGACGGTGCACACCGGCAATGAGAGGATTGCAGGGGTGTTTGAGGATATGGCGGCAGACGGGGCATTGATCTTGAGGGATCATTCCGGCTACGACCGCAGCTTGAGTTTTGGTGACGTGACGCTTGACGCCGCTGCTGCGGCTGAGGAACCCTGAATGGCAGAGCAAAGAGCGAAAGTGCGCGCGGGTAAGCGGCCCGCGGCGAGCGGTGGCGCGTCGGAACTCGTCTTCCTGGCCCTGGGCGGCCTCGGCGAGATCGGCATGAACTGCTATCTCTACGGCACCGGTCCGGCCGACAAGCGCCAGTGGCTGATGGTCGATATCGGCATCACCTTCCCCGAGGGCGAGTTCGACCCCGGCGTCGACGTCATTCTGCCCGACCTTCGCTTCATCGAGGACGATCATGTCGATCTCGCCGGCATCGTCATCACGCACGCTCACGAAGACCACTTCGGCGCCCTGATCGAATTGTGGCCGCGCCTGAAGGTGCCGGTCCATGCCACGCCCTTCACCGCGCAGCTTCTCAAAGCCAAGCTGGCCGAAGGCGGCAATCGCGTGAAGATCCCGATCAAAGAAATTCCCGTTTCGAGCACGTTCAAGGTCGGTGCGTTCGACCTCGAGTTCGTGGCCGTCGCCCACTCCATCCCCGAGCCACAGGCGCTGCTGATCAAGACGGCCGAAGGCAAAGTCCTGCACACCGGCGACTGGAAAATTGAACCGACGCCCTACGGCAGCGGCACCGACACGGACGCCCAGCGACTGACGCAAATCGGCCTCGACGGCGTCGACGCGCTCATCTGCGACAGCACCAATGCCATGCGTGAAGGCCGGTCGCCATCGGAGACGGAAGTTGCCGTTTCGCTCGCGGCCGAGATCAAAAAATGTTCGGGCGCAGTCGCGGTGACGATCTTTTCGTCCAACGTGGCGCGCATGCAGGCGATCTCGGATGCCGCCAAAGCAACCGGCCGCACCTTGGTGGTCGCGGGCCGCGCCATGCACCGCATGATCGCCGTGGCGATGGAAACCGGCCATTTGCGCCCCGATTTCCGTTATCACGACCAGGATCACTTCCAACACCTCGCGCCCGAGAAGGCGCTTTTGCTGTGCACCGGCAGCCAGGGCGAGCAGCGCGCGGCGCTGGCCCGCATCGCCGACAACGAGCATCCTGTTATCCGGCTGACCCCGCGCGATACCGTGATCTTTTCCTCACGCACCATTCCGGGCAACGAAAAGGTCGTCGGCCGCATCCAGAACAGGCTTGTCGAACGCGGCATCCAGATCATCACTGACGCCGACGCGCTCGTGCACGTGACGGGCCACCCCCGCCGCGACGAACTCCGTGAGATGTACGGTTGGGTCAAGCCGCGCATCGCCATCCCCATGCACGGCGAGGCACGCCATCTGGCCGCCAACGCGGCGCTGGCCAAAACGTGCGGCGTGCCGCAGGTTATGGTGGTGCGCAACGGCGACATCGTCCGGCTCGCCCCCGGTGACGGCGCCGTTATCGACGAAGCCCCCACCGGCCGGCTGTTCCGCGATGGACGCCTGCTCGTGGAGAGTACCGAAGGTCCGGTGCGCGATCGTCGCAAGCTCGCACAAGTCGGCATCGCCGTCGTCTCGCTGGTGCTCGATACACGCGGCAACATCGCGGCTGATCCCGACGTCGTGCTCGACGGCATCCCAGAAACCGATACCGAGGGCCGCGATATTCTCGACCTCGTCATCGACGCTGTCGATGGGACGCTGAAATCGTTCCCACCCAAGCGCCGGCTCGATCAGGAACGGCTCGAAGAGGCCGTCCGCAAGACCGTGCGCGGCACCATCGATCACGCTTGGGGCAAGCGCCCCATCGTCAAAGTGATGACCGCGACGGTTGAAGGCTGAGGCACCCGAGCAGCACCGGAGGCGCGCTTATGCCGTTAAAACACCTCCGCCGCGTCGGCCTGCGTGTTCTGGGCGGGGCGGCGCTGTTGTTGGCTCCGTGTGCGGCAACCGCGCAACACCCAGGCGCGACGACGGGCGCGGCACCCAGTGCCAAGGTCTTGGCCGACCTTTCGGGCCAGTTGCGGGCGCAGATCGCGCGCTGCTGGAAAATCGACCCGACGGCAGTGACGGTCGGCGCGACGAGCGTCGTCATCGAGTTTGAATTACGACCGAATGGGGCTCTGGCGAAAAACCCGCGCATCGTTGCCCGCGCCGGGCAGTCGACGCCGGTTCTGCTCGCCCAGTCGGCGACGGACGCCGTGCGCAAGTGTGCGCCCTACACCGGACTGCCACGCGATCTCTATGACAGCGCGTGGCACCACGTGCGCATGACCTTCGACGCTAAGGGCATGCTGTAGCCTTACGCTCGCTTGGCGTAGGCTTGGCTGGCGATGCGGCGGCGTTCGAGGGCTTCAGGCGTCCAGACCTGCTCGGGGTCATAAAACTCGGGCACCGCCTTTGCGCCCGGCGGGATTACCACCCACGGCTGCTTGGTCGCGGTGAAAATGTGGATGTCGGGCGGGCAGCGGCTTGGATCATCCAGCGTGCCGACGCGCACGAAGCGGAACGCCGGCCCCGCGCCTGCGTAGTTGCTCCAAACCGCAATCCTGCACGTCGGACAGCGCGCGATGCGCTGGCCTTTGCCGCTGTTGGACGGCGTATCGATGATCTCCGGCGCGCCGCCAAGATGGACAACCCGGTCGGCCTCGTAGAAGGCGTTGAGCGCGTGCACCGTTCCCGTCTCGCGCTGGCACCAGGAACAATGGCACGCATGCACGATGATCGGCGCCCCTTCGAGGCGATACCGCACATGCCGGCATGAACAGCCACCGTCCATAGTCGTCATCGTCTGCTCCCGTGCCGCTTGTTTGGTTGCTCAGTTTTGCACAGCGCAGCGTGCCGTGAAAGCGCGCCCCCTGGCGCCACCGCCACCACGACTGGCGCGACCGGCCTGCCTCGGCTATCAAGCGCGATCTTTGCGCCAAAACCCGGCGCCGGATGGAGTTGTTGATGCTGCGTCTCACGGAAATCAAGCTGCCGCTCGATCACGCACCCGATGCGCTCGAGGCGGCCGTCATGGCGCACCTCGGCATCGCACCCGGCGATCTCAAGAGCTGTGTGGTCTTCAAACGCGGCTGGGATGCGCGCAAGAAGAGCGCTATTCAACTCGTCTACACCGTCGATATCGAGGTGGCGGATGAAGCAGCCCTCCTCGCGCGCCGCAAAGACGACCAAAGGCTGCGCCCGACACCCGACATGCACTATCACGCCGTCGCGCAAGCCCCCGCACAACAGGCCTTCAAACGCCCCGTCGTCATCGGCGCCGGGCCATGCGGGCTCTTCGCCGCTCTAATCCTCGCCGAAATGGGCTTCCGCCCGATCCTGCTGGAGCGCGGCAAATGCGTGCGCGAGCGCACCAAAGACACCTGGG
>JANYHP010000353.1 GCA_025359005.1 Hyphomicrobiaceae bacterium
GGCTCTGATCTCGCCTCACTGAGGACGCGCGCCGAGAAGCACGGTGACGTCTACAAAGTCATCGGACAGAAAACCTGGATCACGCATCCGGTCCGCGCCGACGTGATGACGTTGCTGGTGCGCACAAACCCCGCTGAAACGGGCTATAAGGGCTTGTCCATGCTGCTCGCCGAAAAGCCGCGCGGCACAGACGCCGAACCGTTTCCGGCAAAAGGCATGACCGGCGGCGAGATCGAAGTGCTCGGTTATCGTGGCATGAAGGAGTTCGACATTTCCTTCGACGGCTTCGAGGTGCCGGTGGGCCAGCTGCTTGGCGGCGTCGAAGGTCAGGGCTTCAAGCAATTGATGGCGACGTTCGAGGCCGCGCGCATCCAGACTGCCGCACGCGCCGTTGGCGTTGCGCAATCGGCCATGGATCTGGCGCTCGCCTATGCGCTTGAGCGCAAGCAGTTCGGCAAGCAGATCTATGCCTTCCCGCGCGTCGCCAACAAGATCGCCATGATGGCTGTCGAGACGATGATCGCACGTCAGCTCACCTATTTCTCGGCACGGCAGAAAGACCTCGGACGCCGCTGTGATCTGGAAGCCGGCATGGCGAAGCTTCTTGGCGCTCGGATCGCGTGGGCCAATGCCGACAACGCGCTGCAGATCCACGGCGGCAACGGATTCGCGCTGGAATACCCGGTCAGCCGCGTGCTGTGTGACGCCCGCATTCTCAATATCTTTGAAGGCGCCGCCGAAATCCAGGCGCAAGTCATCGGACGGCGCTTGCTGGAAGGGGCGAACTGAGCGAGCGTGTTTCGACGCTCGGTTCGATCTGACGCGGCCCTCAGGCAGCCTTGACGATGCGGCCGACCATATCCTGCAGTGCCGGTGCGACCTTGGAACTGTTGGCCGTGATGAAGTCGAGCAGCGCCTGCTCGTTGCGGGAAACGTTGCCGTCGCGGCCGATGTGGTCGGCCAGCCATTGCGCTTCGGCCACCGTCACTTCCTCGGCGGTGACGATCTCGAT
The DNA here is from genome assembly GCA_025359005.1 of Hyphomicrobiaceae bacterium. Taxonomy (GTDB): domain Bacteria; phylum Pseudomonadota; class Alphaproteobacteria; order Rhizobiales; family Hyphomicrobiaceae; genus JABFRJ01. The sequence goes on from JANYHP010000353.1 coordinate 1,013, forward strand.
CTTCTGCCGCTCCAGAGCGGCAATGGCTCTCTCTTCGGGGCTTTGCGCGCGATAGGCTGCCAGCACCGCCGACAATCCGCCCGTCAGCATGCCGGCCACGATGGCGCCGACACCGGTTTCGCCGCGCTTTTCAAGCCAGGCTTCGCGCGCCAGCGCCTGCTCGCGGCTCGGTGCTGCGTAGCCCGATGCCGCCATCACGCAGTTGGCGATCCCCTTGACGAACAGGTCCGGCCAGCTCTCGGCATTGTCGGCGCCGTCCGTCGCCGCATCGATCTCGAACAGGATCTCGGCTTCCGCCCGCGTCACCGCCAGGCTGCCGTCGCCGCCATAGGCATAGAGAATGCGCTTCAGCATTTCGACATCGGCTTCGGTGACGACGCCTGCGACCGCGTGCTTGCCCGATCGCATCGGGCCGGTGCCTTCGACCACCGCGCGCCGGACCTGATCGAGCGCGAAGGCTGCAAGGCTCAACGGCGACCAGCGGGCTTTGTCGAGCACGTTAATCAGCAATTCCAATTCGGCGCGCGTCTCGATGCGGCCGTTCGGCGCGATGAGATTGGCGAGCCATTCCGCATTCTCGACGGTGAGATAGCCTTCGGGTTTGGCCTGCTGCACGACATAGTCGGTCAGCATCTCGACGAAGCAGTCGGTCCAGCCTTGATCGTGCACTGCCACGGCCCGGTGGATGGCGAACAGGGTTTCAGCCTCGCGCTGATCGATGACGCCGTCGGCGTAGTAGGAGCGGCGGATCTGGGCCACGTCCGCGTCGGTGACGGCGCCGCGCTCAAGAATATCGTCCACGGAAATTGCGGCGAGCAGGCTCATGGCACCTCGGGCGGAAGGCGGGGCATTGTGCGGGCTGTGCACGCCCTGAACGCTAGGAGGTTGTGGTTACCATTCCCTGAATTTGTGGCCGCAAAATCTCACATGGTGCGCAAAAGGCACGCTTTGACCAAGGTGTCCGACACTTGGGTGTAAGAGGCATGGGTGTCAGAGACATGGGTGTCAGACATATGGGTGTCAGACATATGGGCCTGACACCCGTCTCAGTTCCCGTCTCAGTTGAGCGCCGCCACTGCCTTGTCGAGGCCGTTGAGGGAGATGGGAATGCCGATGCCGGCTTCTTCGGTCTGGAAAATGATGAAGACAGCCTGCTTGCCCGCCTTCAGTTTGGCCAGCAGCGCGTCGTCCATGACCACTTGTGCGTAGCACGCGAAGGTGTGGCAGCGGAGAAACGGGGCATTGCCGACATCCTGGTTGTCGATCTTGAGCCCAAGCCCCGGCGGCAACAGCACGCCAAGCGGCGCAAAAACGCGCAGCACTCTGGTTCCGTTCGAGAATTTTTGCACGTAGACGGTCAACCCGACGTTGCCGCGGTCCTCGGCGGTGACGCTCTGCACCAGCGCGCAGACCTCCGCCTTGGCGCCCGGAGGCGGTGGTTTGCAGACGAGTTGCCAGTCGCCATGCTGCGACCGCACGACGCCGCCTTCCGGATTGTTGGGAGCGCCGGCCGCCATCGCCGGTGCCTGACCGACCACACCCTTCGGGGTCTGTGCCATGGCTTGGGTGGCTGCCAGCGCCAAAAACCCGGCCACTGCTGCCGCCATACCTGCCGGATCCCGCCGCCCTCGCGTCATCAACACCCGCCGCGCCTCCTCATGTTGCCTCGCCATCGACACCGTCACTTTGCGTGGCCGTCGCCGCGTCGCATGCGCGCAGCCCCGGCACAACTCGCCGAGAGAGCGCGCCGACGTGCCAGTCCCTGGCCGGCCAAAGCGGCTGAAATTGGACTGTCGTTGACCTGTGCCCGATTGAACTGCATTTTGGCGCCGACGCGAAGTTTTGCCGCAGCGATTGCTAGATCGGGACCCTTGGGGCTTGCGGGTCCTGCGGATAGAGATAGCAATACGTGATCAAGCGCCCGAACTGCGCGCCCCGACCCGACACTGGCTGGGGCGACGATTCTAGTGGGCCGCCTGCCGCCGAACCGCTGCTCGCGGACGGCGCTCAGGCCGGGGGTGACAATTCGGGGTGGCGCCGGGATCGTACCGATCCTGGGGACGTCCAGGGACGTGGAGAAACGCATGACCAAGACTTCGATTGCGGCTGTCGCATCGGCCGGCCGGGCCAACCAGAGGCGCGCTTCGCTGGCCCTCGTTGGCATGGCGGCGGTGGCGTTGCTGGTGCTATCGGGCGACGCGGTGCTCGCCGCGGCAGGCCAGCCGACCACCGGCCAGATGGGCCTTCAAGACAGCGCGACCGGTGTCATGGACAGCATCACCTGGTTCCACAATAGTTGGGTCAACCCGGTGATCATCGCGATCACGGTATTCGTGGTGGTGCTGCTGGCGTACGTGCTGCTGCGGTTCAATGAGCACGCCAACCCGACGCCGTCACGCTTCACCCACCACACCGGCCTCGAAGTGGCCTGGACCGTGATCCCGATTTTCATTCTGATCGCCATCGCCATCCCGTCGTTCAAGCTGTTGTTCCTCGAATATTCGTTTCCCAAGCCCGATCTGACCATCAAGGCGATCGGCAATGCCTGGTTCTGGGACTACGAGTATCCCGATAACGACAAGATCAAGATCACCGCGAACATGATCACCGACGAGGAGTTGCTGATCGCCTCCCTCGGTAAGGACGCCTACTCCAAGAAGTATGGCGGACTTGGTGGCACCGACCTCACGAAGGCCCAGTATCTCGACTCCAAGCAGCTTTGGCTGACGCCGCCGGACAAATATGCCGGCCTTCGTCTGGTCCGCCAACTCTCCGTCGACAATGAGATCGCGGTTCCGGTCAACAAGGTGGTCCACCTGCTGATCACCTCCAACGACGTGATTCACTCATGGACCATTCCGTCGTTCGGCTCCAAGCAGCAGGCCGTGCCGGGACGCATCACGGCGACTTGGTTTCAGCCCACAAAGGAAGGCGTCTATTACGGCCAATGCTCGGTGCTGTGCGGCAAGAACCATTCGTCCATGCCGATCGCGGTGCGTGTTGTCAGCGAGCAGGCGTTTGCGAACTGGGTCGCCGCCGTCAAGTCCCGCGACATGAAAAAGGCGCGCGGCATTCTTTCGGCCGCTACCGCAGGCATCGAGCCGCGCTCGGTGGCTGAACTGACGGCCGGCCAGCCCGTCGACGTCGTCCAATAGTGGCTCGCGACGCGCGCTCGAACACGCATTACGCATAGAGACTGGTGCCCGCCCGGCAACAAGGCGCGCGATCTGACTGAAGGGGAGCCCGATGGGCAACAAGACCGACACACATGCGCACGGCGACGCGCACGGCTATGGCCACGATCATACGCCGCCGTTCTTCACCCGTTGGTTCCTGTCGACGAACCACAAAGACATCGGCACGATGTACCTGATCTTTGCCATCGTGGCGGGTCTGGTGGGTGGCCTGTTATCGGTGCTGATGCGGCTTGAGCTTCAGGAGCCGGGCCTTCAGTATTTCGCCAATCCGGGCATGTATAACGTGGTGGTGACCGGTCACGGTCTCATCATGGTGTTCTTCATGGTCATGCCGGCGATGATCGGCGGTTTCGGCAACTGGTTCGTGCCCCTCATGATCGGCGCGCCGGACATGGCGTTCCCGCGCATGAACAACATCTCGTTCTGGCTGCTGCCGGCGTCGTTCGCGCTGCTGCTGATCTCGATGTTCGTGCCCGGCGCTGAAGGCGCCACCGGCGTCGGCACGGGTTGGGTCGTGCTCGCCCCGCTGTCCACAACGGGCCACCCCGGACCGTCGGTCGACTTCGGGATCTTCGCGCTGCACATTGCCGGCGCCTCGTCCATTCTCGGCGCCATCAACTTCATCACCACCATCTTCAACATGCGCGCGCCGGGCATGACGTTGCACCGCATGCCGAAGTTGCGGTCGGTCAGCAGCATGGTAATCGCACCTGCGAGAACCGGCAGCGATAGCAGCAGCAGGAACGCGGTGATCAGCACCGACCAGACGAACAGCGGCATCTTGTGCAGGGTCATCCCCGGCGCGCGCATGTTGAAGATGGTGGTGATGAAGTTGATTGCGCCGAGGATCGAGCTTGCGCCGGCGAGGTGGAGCGAGAAGATCGC
>JANYHP010000390.1 GCA_025359005.1 Hyphomicrobiaceae bacterium
AAATGAACCAACACCTTTTGTGGGATCTAGGTGAGCGGGCAATTGGGCACTTTAACTCGACGTTCGGTTCATCCCGCATCGCCAGCCGAGCTTACCCCAGCTGGCCCACTAGCAACCTTCATTCGAACGCAGGGTCCAATCAAGTGACCCCGGTCTCTTACCCATTTAAAGTTTGAGAATAGGTCGAGGGCATTGCGCCCCCGAGGCCTCTAATCATTCGCTTTACCTGATAAAACTGAACACAGATTGCAGCTATCCTGAGGGAAATTTCGGAGGGAACCAGCTACTAGATGGTTCGATTAGTCTTTCGCCCCTATACCCAAGTTCGACGATCGATTTGCACGTCAGAATCGCTACGAGCCTCCACCAGAGTTTCCCCTGGCTTCGCCCTACTCAAGCATAGTTCACCATCTTTCGGGTCCCAACATATACGCTCCCACTCAAACCTGTCCCCCAGAGGGTTCTGGTCGGCGGATGGTGCGGGCTCGCGCCCTCCCACCCCTCTCACTTTCATTCCGCACACGAGTTTGACACCCTTGTACTCGCACATATGTTAGACTCCTTGGTCCGTGTTTCAAGACGGGGTAAAGAGGACCATTTCGTCAGGGCCCTTGCTTGCGCAATGCCTCGGTCCAGACAGCAGCAGAAGATGGCCTGTTTCAGATGCAAGCACCCTACCTCCTGGCCAAACGTGTCCTGCGGTCCTAGAACCGACCCTGACCAGGCGAACAGAGAGCAGCGCCCCTGGGCCAGAGCCCAGAGGAAGTACTACGCTGTGCCAACACTGGTCCACTTCGGTTCCCTTTCAGCAATTTCAAGCACTGTTTGACTCTCTTTTCAAAGTTCTTTTCATCTTTCCCTCACGGTACTTGTTCGCTATCGGTCTCCCACCCGTATTTAGCTTTAGATGGAATTTACCACCCACTTTGAGCTGCAATCCCAAGCAACTCGACTCATTGAGAGCGGACCGTACTCCAGGCAGCCCAGCCACAGACGGGGTTATCACCCTCCATGACGCCCTCTTCCAAGGGACTTGGACCGGGTGCCTAAATGGTCACACCTCTGTAGACTACAATTCGCCGGAGCGATTACCACTTTGAGCTCTTCCCGCTTCACTCGCCGTTACTAGGGGAATCCTCGTTAGTTTCTTTTCCTCCGCTTAGTTATATGCTTAAATTCAGCGGGTCCTCTTACTTGATCGGAGGTCCGATGTTAAGTGTGTGTTTGTTTGTTTTCACTCTGAACTCAGAGGGACCACTAGTCTGACACGCGCTCTCGAATGCTGAGAGAAGCCAGAGCTGCTCACGCAGCTCCTACCGCACCGTCACATCAGAGAGAGAAGTTTGTTGTGTCAAGTCAGGGCCAGTCAGACTCCTCTTAGACGCACATTGCCTCACAGCAAGAGCGCTCAGAGACCACCGCGAGCCCACTAGTGCACAGAAAGATGCTGCGCACGACTTGGGTGGGGTGAGGGGGGTTAACAGACACTCCGACAGGCATGCTCCTGGGCATACCCAGAAGCGCAAGGTGCGTTCAAAGTTTTGATGATTCACTGGATTCTGCAAGTCGCAAGACGTATCGCATTTCGCTGCGTTCTTCATCGTTGTGGGAGCCAAGATATCCGTTGCTGAAAGTTGTACAGTATTACAACTAGGTGTGAGGGCAGCAGCTCAGCAGCCACTCATCAGAGCAACCGCTAAGCACTGCGCCTCTTTTGTTTCAGAGTGTTGGGTTGGGGTGTTTGGTTTAAAAAAAAGGGGCAGCGACTTCAGCCATGGAGGGGAGCTCCAGCGCTCCCCAAAGCCAGCGCAGCTGCGAACGCGCTTTTGGAGGTGAACAGTCAACCGGTTGTGGAACACAGAAGTTTGCGTTAGAGCCAGGGGCTGAGGGCCTCTGTCACAGTGTCACAAGCACTGCGTTGTCGCCCCCCTCTCCAGAGGAGACGGGGCACTTGCTCACAGCAGGCTCGAAAACCATGCTATACAACAGCAATCCGCAGAACTTGCCCCGCGTTTCCTTTTGAGGGGAAATGGGCTATCAACATTCATGAGGGTACTGAGAACACAGCACGATCCATCTTCATGTTGGTTGGAAACTTTGGCTCTGCGCACAGGGTTTTGACGCCTATGTTGTGGGCAGAGTTAAGTCGAGCACAGACAATGAGAAAGCAAGAGCTCCCCCAATGTGCAGTCCTCTCCATCAGAGAGAGTGTCTACAAGAGCCTCATAATTCGCCAGCTCCTAAGCAAACTTCTAGTTTTTGTGTGGTAATGATCCTTCCGCAGGTTCACCTACGGAAACCTTGTTACGACTTCACCTTCCTCTAAATGATGAGGTTTAGATAAGTTCCCAGTCCAGAACCCCGGTAAAGAGGCTCTGGCACAGTCCCGAATCTTCACCGAATCATTCAATCGGTAGGTGCGACGGGCGGTGTGTACAAAGGGCAGGGACGTAATCAATGCGAACTGATGATTCGCGTTTACTAGGAATTCCTCGTTCGAGATTAATAATTGCAATAATCTGTCCCTATCACGACACCCGTTCAAAAGATTACCCAGACCTCTCGGTCAAGGTTCTACGCTCGTTGCAGGTGTCAGTGTAGCGCGCGTGCGGCCCAGGACATCTAAGGGCATCACAGACCTGTTATTGCCCCCAACTTCCTTCAGTTAATCACTGAAAGTCCCTCTAAGAAGCGCCGCCGCTACGCAAATGCGTACCAGGGGCTATTTAGCAGGCGGGGGTCTCGTTCGTTAACGGAATTAACCAGACAAATCACTCCACCAACTAAGAACGGCCATGCACCACCACCCATAGAATCAAGAAAGAGCTCTCAATCTGTCAATCCTCACTATGTCTGGACCTGG
>JANYHP010000412.1 GCA_025359005.1 Hyphomicrobiaceae bacterium
GTCGCGGAACACCATGTCCATCACGCGTGATCCAGGGCGATTGGGTGAATCTGGAGGTTTCTGTGGGGTCGCTGGCTGTGGACACGCGGCTGGCTCCATCGGCGACCTCATTGAAGCCGGATTGAACTGAACCGCGGGCCATGCACGCAGGTGCTATGGGAATTGATCGGTTAGCCCGAAGTTCCCCGGTCGCCAATGACGATTTTCCTGCCGCTTCAACTTGTTGAGATTGAAGCGGGGGAATGGCGCCTGTCTACACTTTGATGGCGGAGATCAGATCGAGGGCCTGCTGTTGCTTGGGATTGGGCTGCGTGATGAGGGTGAAGGTCGCCTCGCCGGCGCGCGCGTTCTTCGGCCGCACCGTGTTGCGCACGATCGTCGACAGGTGCGCCAGGAGGCGGGTGAAGCTCATCGTCGGCGTTCCGTCGGCCAGAGTGCGGCTGTGAACTTTCGCGAGCGCGGCTTTTGAGCGTTTCGCCGGCGCCACGGGATCGCGCTGGCGCGCGGCGTCCTGGCCGGCCTCGTCGGCGAACGTCAGCGGCTGCCACGCCTGATCAAAGTTCCGCGCCGATTGACAGCGTACGAAATGCAGAGAGGATCGCGGCGGGCGCATTGCTCGCCGCGCTTGTTCGGTGTGCCGTTACTTCGGCAGGAGAACGCGATCGACGACGTGGATGACGCCATTCGACTGCACGACATCGGCGATAGTGACGGTGGCCGTGCCGCCGTTCTCGTCGGTCAATGTCAGTTTGCCGCCGCTGCGCTTGGCGATCAGCATCGCGCCGCTGAGCGTCTTAATGGGATGAGCGCCCTTATCGTCGGCGACCATCTTGGCGATTGCGTCTGACATCACCGCCTTGCCGACAGCGTGCGAGGTCAGGATCTTTACGAGTTGCGGCTTATTTTCAGGCTTCAGCAATGTCTGCACGGTTCCGGCTGGCAACTTTGCGAAAGCGGCGTTGGTGGGCGCGAACACCATAAAAGGACCCGGCCCTGCCAGCGTATCGACAAGTCCCGCGGCTTTCACAGCGGCAACGAGCGTGGTGTGATCCTTCGATTTGACAGCATTTTCGATGATATTCTTCGAAGCATACATCGGCGCACCGCCGACGAGCACGCTGTCTTCTTTTGCAGAAACGACGGCGGGCGTTGCGACGCACATCGCCAAGACAGATACGAACGCCATGCGCGCGGCGGCCGTAGCGATACCTGCAGTTTTTTTGCTCATGACAATCTCCAACAATGGGCTCACTCGAGGAGAGCTAATGGAGATACGGCACGCACTTACGGAAGTTTCAGCGCAGCAATCACAAAATCTTTACCTGTACTTCGCAAACGCAGATCAAGGAGCGGACGGAATGAGCTTGGCGTGAAACACGGGACCAGTCGGCTTGCCGGTCGGTGAGCCGCCAGCCGGTTCAAGGCTGACGCCGAACAACGCCGTCTGCACAATGACCGGATCGAACTTCTGCAACGCGCGCCTGACATCGACGTTGCGATCTTCGACAAGGCCGAGCGATTGCGGGCCAGCTCCGAGACTGTCGGACGCGATCCAGAGCTGATAGGTTTTGCCTTCAGGAACTTCGGCGGCGACACGCCGAACCGTCAGCACGCGCGAGGCGAGATCGACGGACATCAGAAACGCGGGAGACGCGTCGTCCTTCTGAAACACCGCGACATAGTTCTGCGGCAATCCCGGCGTCAACTTTTCGCGGATGCCGACGACGACGAGAAGGCTTGCGGCGGCGGCGGAAGCTGCCAACGCGACTGAACGCCAGCGCTTAACGCGGCGCTGCAGGTCGGCGATCGAGATGATATTCCCAGCCCCCCCCGGCGCGCTCTCCGCTGCAGCAACGCGCTGCTCAATTTTTGCGAACAATCCTGCCGGAGGTTCGACGGGAGGTGCTGCGTGTGCGAGGGGTGCCAGGCGACGTTCCCAAACGACGATCGCCGCCTCGAACGCGGGATCGCGTAGCCGGCGGGCGGGCACAGCGGCACGCTCGGCAGCATCGAGCGTACCGAGTACGTACTCGGCGGCCAGCGCGTCCATGTCGGTCAGATCGGTCATGATCCCAGGCAGTCTCTTAACTGTGCCAGACTCCGGTGCAACCAAGTTTTGATGGTCGGAACGGGCTTGGAGAATTTCTGCCCCAAGGCCTCGCGCGTCATGCCATGCAGATAGGCCAGTCCGACGAGTTCGCGCCGCTCCTCGTCCAGCCCTTGTAAGCAATCGAACAGCCGACGGCCATCCTCGGTCGCGACCATGGTTTCGATGGCAAGCGGCTGTTCGCTCGCGACATCGAAGCCCTGTGGCATGTCTTCGAGAGATACCGGACGCGCCTTGCGCGCCTCGTCGAGGGCACGATTGCGCGCGATGGTCGCCATCCAAGTTATGGGCGACGATCGCGCCGGATCGAAGTCGCCGGCACGTTCCCAGATTTTCACGTAGACCTCCTGCAGCACCTCATCGGCCAAATCGCGCCTAATCAAGATACGCAGGACTATGCCGTAAAGTTTCGCGGACGTGGCGGAATAGAGCGGCGAGAACGCAGTTTTGTCGCGACCCGCGATGCGTTGCAGCAGCACGGTCAGACCCGCCGTCGTCATAAGAGGCTGTTGCTGCAAACCGATCCCCGAGTATCGTTCGATGCCATTGTGAATAGGGTAACTGAGCAGGCCCGCTAGCCGTGCTCCTGTCAAGACGCCATCGACTGCGCCGCGCGCACCAATCGCGCCAAGTTTCCGGCCAATTGCATCCGCCCAATCCAGAGATTCACTCCGGCCGAAAAAAGGTTGTCAGGGGCGTTCAATATACAAATTGGGCCGCCGCCCGCCTTGGTTGCGCGCACCGATCAGGGCAGCAGGCAAGGCGTCGGACTGCTCATGGGCGACCGAATGGCCGGGCCAGCAATGATCCGTGTGTGCGGCTACAAGAGATGCGCGCGAGGGATGGCGTAACGGGGGTCCAGCACCGGCTTGGCCAACTCGTCTTCGGCGCCTCAGGTGGCGCGGAGCGGCACAGTCTCGCAGGCAAGGCACGCGCACTCTCTCCGGTACGCCGATGGGTAAAGTTCGAGCTGGGAGGTACCGTCCGGGGCAACGAAGTTGCGAAACTTATTTCCGACAAATGGTTGGTGACCCGTAGCTCATGTTCTAGTCTTGACCGTGCGCCGGGCATCTCTTCTTGAAGGGGCAAGTCCCATTGAGGCCATCGCAGTCCGGGTCATGATCACAAGGAAGCACCGCTGCCTTTGTAGCGACAATAAGCAGCACCGCTCATGCACCGTGCCACTCAACAGATCGGTCAAACAAAAATAGTGAAGCTGTAAAAAAGTTTGGTCGGACCCCATCCATCCGACCGGCAGGCGTTAATCGAAGGGCAACGTAAAAGTCCTCGCCACGCGGCATTATTTGCGGCGCGTGTACACGCCGCTGCCGACGCCCCAACGCTTGATGGCTGTGTGCTTGTCGACCATGCGGCATGCATTTTTGGCATTTCGAAAGTCCGGAAATGAAACTTTTGCAGTGCTCGTGCGTACATTGTCTGTGGGCAGCACAGCGTGGATGCGCTGTGCGTGACGGAACGACGATCAAATGAACATCGTACGAATCGAAAGCCGAGCTATCGCCATCGTTGGGGCGGTCATCCTGATTTTGACTAGCACTGCCTCAGGCAAATCACCGTCGCAAGGGCAGCATGATGTCGCCGGAGAGGGTCCTAAAATTTCACTCGGCGGCATACTCAGTGCGATTGTCTCCGAACGTGGCACCGTCGTGACGGAAGGGATTGCCTACGGACCAAACCCGCGTCAGCAACTGGATGTGTACCGGCCTGTAGGGAAAGCTGAGCATCGAGCTATCGCGATATTTTACTATGGTGGTGCGTGGACTGCCGGAGATCGAGCAACCTATAGGTTCGTAGGGGCAGCCTTAGCCACGCGCGGCATTACAACCGTGGTCGCCGACTACAGGCTCTTTCCGGAGGTTTCCTTTCCAACTTTTGTGGAAGACGCGGCGCGCGCATATGCATGGGTCGCCAATAATGTCGCCAGCAACCCGAGCGGCGGGAAAGGCCGCGATCAACGGCCAATTTTCGTGATTGGGCATTCGGCTGGTGCTCATATTGCAGCGCTGCTTGCTTTGGATCGTTCCTATCTGGCGAGTATTTCCCCTACACCGCCCCCGCCTGCGGGTTTCGTGGGACTAGCTGGCCCATATGCGTTCGATCCGACGACATGGCCAAGCACCAAAGCGATATTTGCAGTCGCCGCAGGAACGCCCGATCGCGCGCGCCCTATTGCCTATTCCAGACCCCACGCTCCGCCCGCGCTTCTAATCCACGGACTGGACGATAATACGGTCAAGCTGTGGAACACGCGGAACATGAAGCAGGCTTTGCAGGATCAAGGCAACTACGTCGAGGAGTTGGAGTTGTCGTCGGTCGGTCATATCGGGCTCATCACAGCTATAGCTCGGCCGTTGCGCTGGCGCGCGCCGGTGCTCGAGAAAATCGTGAATTTCATCGAGCATCAGAGCAGCAAAACCGGGCCGCCATCCAACCATTGAACTGGCCAGACTTCAATAACTGCGCAAAGCCCGTTAAATAAGAAAAACCCTTGAGCAACACCGCGCGTGGTAAAACTCATCGCCTTCTGCCCTCGTTGGGCCAGCATCAGGCGTCGCGCTGAAGGCTATGTTGGCTGCAACTTGGATTTATGAACATACAAGACGCGCCGTGACTGCGGCACTTTATATTCTGCTTCACAGGTGATGCGAATGATCGGTCCCATTTTGCAAAGTGTAGGCTGTTTGCATGTGCGTTATTGGATAATATTACCGTTGTTACTTGCATTCAACGCTCCAGCGTTCGCTCAAAAACATCCTCTCGATGCATTGACGAGAGAAGAAATAGTTGTTGCAACAAAAATCGTGTTGTCCGATCTGCAGATGCAAAATTTGAAATTTCAACAAGTAACGCTGTTGGAACCCAGCAAGTCCGACGTGCTTTCATGGAAAGCCGGCGATGTCATGAACCGTAGGGCTAGCATTACTGGCCAGCGCGGTGCTGACGTGGTCGAAGTCGAGGTTGACTTATCAGCGAAGACCACGATGTCGATTAAGATCGTTGGTGGCGTGGAGCTTCCGATTACGATTGCGGAATCCAGCAAAGCAATCGAAGCCGTCCGCAGTGATTCAAGAATGTTAGTGGCGCTCAAGAAACGAGGTTTCAACAGCTCCAGGACGGTTGATTGTGCGCCGTTTACGCTGGGGTATTACGCCATCCCGGCGCATGAAGGCCAGCGCCTGTTACGTGTCGTGTGTTTCGACACGTCTCGTTCCACCAACAACATCTTTGGACGGCCGATCGAGAAACTCTATGCGTTGGTGGACCTGCGAACGATGACTGTGATCGAGGTTGTCGACACTGGCATAGTCCCGGTGTCGGTTGCCGAATTGAACTTTACTGAAGTCGCCATAGCTCCATTGCGCAAGGCAGAGAAACCGACGCTGATCGCTCAACCCAGGGGTAGGAACTTTGCACTGAGGGGCAGCAATGTCTCGTGGGGTAACTGGCGGTTTCACGTTCGGTTCGATAACCGGCAGGGTACGGTGATTTCGCTGGTAAGGTGGAGTGATCAAGGGCACGAACGCAGCGTTATGTATCAAGGCTACATGTCGGAAATGTTTGTGCCGTATATGGACCCGGATGTGGGTTGGTCTTCGCGGACATATTTTGACATGGGTGAGTATGGCATTGGCCACCTCGCCTCTCCACTCAAGGCTGGTATCGACTGCCCACGTCAAGCCGCCTTCTTGGACGGCGTGTTGGCCGACGAGAGAGGTGACCCAGACGAGCGGCTCAAAGTGGTGTGTATTTTTGAACGCAACACCGGCGACCCGTCATGGCGTCATTACGAAGTCAACAAGGAATCCTACGAAGGTCGTCCTGGCGTGGAACTGGTTGTGCGCATGGCGTCGCAGGTCGGAAATTACGATTATCTGATTGATTGGGTCTTCAATCACGCGGGCGAAATCGAAGCTCGTGTTGGGTCGACCGGAATTGTCGGGCTCAAGGGCGTCCTCGCACAAAGCATGCGTGACCCAACCGCCCGTGAAGAGACCGCAACAGGAACTCTCGTCGCGCCGGGCTTGACCGCAGTTCAACACGATCACTTCTTCAATTATCGGCTCGATCTCGATGTCGACGGCCAAGAAAATACGTTTCAGACAGACGTTTACAATAAAGTGACGTTACCAATGTCAAACCCCAGGCGAGCAATTTACGGGGTCGTCCCGCTGATACTCGAGCGGGAAGGCATCGCCGTGTCCAGCGACCATCCGGAGCATGGCACTTCTCGTGGTGACGTCAAACTTCGCGTCATCAATGAGACGAAGATCAACAACGTCGGCAATTTTGTGGGTTACGAAATCGTCCATAACAATCACGCCCGTTTCATTG
>JANYHP010000430.1 GCA_025359005.1 Hyphomicrobiaceae bacterium
CGCGCAGCGACAGACCCGATAGGCCCTTGAACAGCAAGGTTGCGAGCACCGCGATCAGAACGAGCACGCCGAGCACGGTCGCTGTGAGGCATAGCCCCATCGCCACCGTACTGCGGCGGCGCCGCTTACGGAACGAGGCGGTATCGAAACCGGTCAATGCAGCGGCAGTCATGGCTCAGCCCCGCTTCTTAGCTTCGAGGCGCCACAGCATGGTGCGTGCACCCGCCAGGACGACCATAGTGATCAGGAACAGGATCAAGCCGAGAAAGATCAGCGACGACGTGTAAAGATCGCCAACCGCCTCGGTGAACTCATTGGCGATCGTCGCGGAGATTGTCGTGCCGGGCGCAATCAGCGACGGCGAGATCCGGTGCGCGTTGCCGATAACGAAGGTGACCGCCATGGTCTCGCCGAGCGCGCGGCCAAGCCCCAGCATCACGCCCCCGATGATGCCGACGCGCGTGTGAGGAATGACCACGTTTCGGACGACTTCCCACGTGGTGCAGCCAAGACCGTAGGCCGCTTCCTTCAAGACCGGCGGCACCGTGTTGAACACATCGCGGCTGACCGCCGTAATGAACGGCAGCACCATGATCGCCAGAATGAGCGACGCCGTCAGAATGCCGATGCCATAGGGCGGTCCCGCGAAAAGCGACGACAGCACGGGGACCGATGCAAACGTCTTGATGAGGGCTGGCTGCAACGTCGATTGCAGCAGCGGCGCCAGCACGAACAATCCCCAGATACCGAAGATGATGCTGGGGATGCCGGCCAGCAATTCGATTGCCGTCCCGATCGGCCGGCGCAGCGGCTTGGGGCACGACTCGGTCAAAAAGATCGCAATGCCGAGGCCGAGCGGCACGGCGATGAGCATGGCAATCAGCGACGTGACAAGCGTGCCGTAGATGGCCGCGAGCCCGCCGAACTTCTCGGTAACCGGGTTCCACGATTCGCTTGCAAAAAACCCGAACCCGAACGCGCGTATGGCCGGCCAGGCGCCAATTACCAGCGAAGCGAATATCGCGCTGAGGATGATCAGAACCAGCCAGGCGGCCAGGCGCGTAATCAGCGCGAACGTCATATCGGTTCGCCGGAACCGCATCAGCGCCGTGTTACGGGACGACGCCCCGCCGGCAGCTACAGTCGTATCGGCGCCGGTCATGGAACAAACGTCCCGTGCGTCGTTTCAGCGGTTCGAACATCGGTCGAACGCCGCCCTGCAGGGCGACGTCCGTTTCTGCGTATCACTGTGAGAACGGCGACCTTACAGAACCGGCTTGCCGTCTGCAGTGGTGATCTTGGACCACTCTTTCTTGACCAGCACGGACAGCGCTTCTGGAGCCGGAACGTAGTCGAGGTCGGACGCCATTGTGGCACCCTTGTCGTAGGCCCACGTGAAGAACTTCAACGCCGTCTGCGCAGCGGCAGCATCGACAGGCTTCTTGTGCATCAGAATGAAGGTCGCGCCGGCGATCGGCCAGGTTGCATCGCCCGGCTGATCCGTCAGAATCTCGCCGAAGCCCGGAACGCTGTCCCACTTGGCATTGGCAGCGGCGGCCTGGAACGAGGCGAGGCCCGGTTCGACAGCCTTGCCGGCCTTGTTGATGACCTTGGTGTGCGTCATCTTGTTCTGCTTGGCGTAGGCGAACTCGACGTAGCCGATCGAGCCCTTGGTCTGCTGCACGTTGTTGGCGACGCCTTCGTTGCCCTTCGCGCCGATGCCGACCGGCCATTCGACCGCCGTGCTGGCGCCGACCTTGGTTTTCCAATCAGCACTCACCTTGGACAGGTAGTCCGTCCAGATGAAGGTTGTGCCCGAGCCGTCCGAGCGGCGCACGACGACGATGGGCTGGTCGGGCAGCTTAACCGACGGGTTGAGCTTGACGATCGCCGCATCGTTCCAAGTCTTGATGGTGCCGAGATAGATGTTGGCCAGCACCGGGCCGTCGAGCGTCAACTCGCCCGGCTTGATGCCCTCGAGGTTGACCACCGGCACGTTGCCGCCGATCACCATCGGCCACTGGACGAGACCGTCCTTTTCAAGCTGCTCGCCCTTCAGTGGCATGTCGGTCGCGCCGAAGGTCACGGTCTTGGCCTGGATCTGCTTGATGCCGCCACCAGAACCGATGGACTGATAGTTCAATCCGTCGCCGGTTTCTTTTTTGTAGGCATCGGCCCACTTGGCGTAGATTGGATAGGGGAATGTGGCGCCGGCGCCGGAGATGTCGGCGGCCTGCGCGATCGGGCTGGCTACTGCCAACGCCACGACCATGGCTGCCGAGCGGGCGGCCACTGCAAATGTGCGCATCTTTTGCCTCACGGTTGTCGAAGCTTGCGGCCGCGTGTGCTGGCGCTTCAGCCCCGATAGCGCGGCATAAGCATGGGTATTGTGAAGCCTGTGTGACAGTCCACGGTGCTCTGTCACAAACGACCGATCAGGGTGGCGCCCGCGTCCACCACGGGCCGGGCTTTTGGCGCCGGATGATCAACCGTCGCGACCGACCGCCGCAGCCGCCGACAGCGACGTCAGCACTCCGCCCGGCTTGGCCAGCGGATCCCGCGGACGCCAAC
>JANYHP010000448.1 GCA_025359005.1 Hyphomicrobiaceae bacterium
GAGGTGATGACGACGTGCTTGAGGCCGAGCTTGGCGACGGCGTCAGCCACCCGGCGCGGCTCGTCGGCGTCCAAGGGCTTTGGCAGCCCCGTCGCCACGTTGCAGAAGGCGCAGGCCCGCGTGCAGGTGTCGCCCATGATCATCATCGTAGCGTGCCGCTCAGACCAGCACTCGCCGACGTTGGGGCAGCGCGCCTCCTCGCAGACCGTGACGAGGCCGTGCTCTTTCACGATCGCGCGCGTCTCGGCATAGACGGCCGAGCCCGGCATGCGGACGCGGATCCACTCGGGCTTGCGCAGCGCGGGCGTGTCAGGGCGGCCTTCCTTCTCCGGATGGCGCGGCCGCGCGTCCGTGAGGGCAGTCTTGGGGTCCAAAGTCTTGGGTTCCAAAGTCTTGGGTTCCAATTTCTTGGGTTCCAAAGTCTTGGGTTCCAAAGTCTTGGGTTCGTAAACGGTCACCATGGCGCGGGCCAGCCCTTCGCACTGTTCCAACAGTGCCGCGTAGCACGCGCGCCAATGCTCACGCAAACAGCAGTCGCAAACCGGGTTCTAAGCCGCAGGCCTAGACCTTGGACAAACGCTTGATGTTCCGTCGCACCATTGCCTCGATCGCGGCGCCGTCGCGGGGCTCGCCCTCGATGCGGTCGACCTCGCGGCCATAGGCGTCGAAGAGCACGACCATGGCCGATTTTCTGAACCCGGCAAGCCGGTAACGCTTTGGCGGCGGGCCGTCGTCGATGTTGAAATAACGGATGGGGGCCCGGACGGCGAATTCACCTTCCGCGTACGAGCGCGCAGCCTTGCGACGGAACGTCTCGCACCAGCCACAGCCATCGAGTTCGAGGACGAGGATTTCCGCCGAGCCGAGCACACGCTCACCGTCGCCCGCAAGTGGCCGCTGGAAGTAGGCCAGCGCGCCGAGCGTACTGCTGACCACCGCAATGGTTGCAGCTCCCAGCAGCAGACGGAGACTCCGGTCGGATCGCATCGGTGTGCTTTCGGAAGGCAATACTTCGCCAATTATCCGCCACAGACCTTAACGAACAGTAGCGGACGCAACCGCTGCCCCAGCAATCGAACGCCTGCACATCGTCGGCGCCAACCGGCATTGCGGCAATCGCGATGCCAAGCATTAACTGTAAATAATACTGCCAGCGCGCCCGGGCCCGCCCATCCTCGATTTCACCGAGCGCATCCGCCGGCGTTCGAGGCATCCGTCACCTCCACGCTGGTGACCGGCCGATAGACTCCGCTGAGCTGGATGTCTCAGTTCGGACCGGACACGGGTCACCTGTGCTTCGCGTCAGCGTTACGGCTGTTCCACGCCACACATAGCGGTTCGTCAACCATGCAATGCTCCAGATCACCGGGATGAGAGTGTCGCGCACGCTCCACGCTGCAATGGAGCGCCAGGAGAGCGGCCACCCGCACACGCGCGCAAGAAATGCCTCGGCTCCAAACCAGACGACCAGAATCGCTGCAACCACCGGGGCGACAGGCAGATCCAGATCCAGGCACGCGACGCTCGCGCTCACGATGGGGGTTGCACAGGTCGTCAGGATTTCGGGTGCGAACTGGAACGGAAACGATTGTCGGCGCAATTGGGCCCAACGGGTCTGCCGCTGCCAGAATTGACGCAGCGTTCGCTTGCCCAAGGGCTGGGAAAACGGCGGCGCCGCGAGGCGCACTCTCAGTCCAGCACCACGCACCAATTTGGTTGCGGCCGCATCCTCGGCGATCTCTGACGATAAAGCGGAGATCCCACCCGCGCGCTCCAAGATGCTGCGATGCCATAGCATCGATTTGCCTTGCGCGAAGCCGTAGCCGACGCTGTCGGCAGCATACTGCCAGCGCGCCTGATAGGAGTTCAGAAATGCGCACTCCACTTCGGCCCAGAACGTTTGCGGTGAGGTGCCAATCGGTGGCGCACAGACGAGGCCGGTATCCGACCGCCAGGCGGCCAGCATCGTCTGCACGTAGTCGCGGGGCAGATGCACATTGCAATCGGCGAAGATGATCCAGGGGTGCTGTGCGGCCTGATACCCCTTTTCGATATTGTCCAGTTTTGGATTTGCTGTCGTCTTCGCGTGCCCGACCAGCAGGCGGGCCACCACCGCCGGGTATTTGGCAATCAACAGCCGCACGAACGGTACAGCGGGGTCCGTCTCGCTCTCGGCGCAGATGATCACCTCAAAATCCGGGTAGGCGAGCAGGAACGTCGAATGCAGCGTGGCCTTGTCGACGTCCTCCAGCCCGCTCACCGGGCGAACAATCGAGACCGACGGCGTAACGCTCGCCCGCCGTGGCGATGGCGTTGTCCTGCGGCACCGCACGGCGGCGAGGCCCGTCGTCACCACGTGCGCAGCAAGTGCCGCCACGCAAACAGCAGTTGCGAGATGCCCAAGGATGCCCATGGCCGGTGCTCCCGATTTTATTGCCCGATTGTCCGGCGGTGCCATTGCCTACTCATGTGACACTGCGATCACAATGGCCATCCGGCACGCCCGCATTTGCGTGACTGGACGGTTAACCGGAGGGATCTCGTCTCGCTGGCCGTCATCAAACCGCAATCAAACCGTCATCGGGATTTTTTGAATCGCATGTAACGGCCCCCAATGTCGCAATGAGGAGCCCCGCAAAATGCAGTTTGACCGGACACCCCATGGCTCCACTCCGAATGCGCGGTTCTCAATTCGCCTGGCGAACAGCGCTCATGAGATCGCAATGGCGCAACGTCTGCGCTGGAGCGTATTCGCCGATGAACAGGGTGCGCGGTTGAACAGCCCGACGCCGGGCCTGGATATCGATAGTTTCGACGCGTATTGCGACCATATGATCGTCATCGAAGTTGCTACGGGGCAGATTGTCGGAACCTATCGCCTCCTGACGGCGGAAGCCGCCGCGCTCTGTGGTGGTTATTATTCAGAGCGGGAGTTTGATCTGCAGGGGATGACCGCGGGCCCGCTCCGGCTGCTCGAGATCGGGCGATCCTGCGTCCATCCGGATCATCGGACCGGCACCGTTATCGCTTTGCTATGGTCGGGCATCGCGACCTATCTGCTGCAGTCGCAGC
>JANYHP010000478.1 GCA_025359005.1 Hyphomicrobiaceae bacterium
GCTGCGAAGGCAGCGCGCCATCGGGGGTTGGTTGGGTGAAGATTGGCGCCGGTGATCGTGACCAGTCGTCCACCCGGCGCGAGGCGCGCGAGCGCCGACGTGATGTGCCGCATGGCGGCGTCGGCGACGGGTCCATCGACATAAGCAGCGACTGAAAAGGGTGGGTTCATGACGACGAGGGTAGGCGTATGTTCGGCTGAGAGGAGGTCGTGGATGGAGGCTGCGTCATAACTGGATACGGACACGCCAGGAAAGCTGTGCTCGAGCACGGGGCGGCGGTTGGCAGCGATCTCATTAAGCACCAGCCGGCCGCCGGCGATTTCCGCGAATACGGCAAGCAGACCGGTGCCGGCCGATGGTTCGAGAACAACGTCGCCGGATGCCACGTGTGCGACAACGCTTGCCACGTAGGCGAGCGGCATGGGCGTTGAGAACTGTTGGTACGATTGGCTTGTTTCTGACCGGCGGGTGTGCGTTGGCAAGAGCTTGCCGATTTTTTCCAGCATGGCGAGAAACGCGTGCGGAGCGCCGGCGCGCTTCAGCATCGCGGGGCCGAATTTTCGCACAAAGAGCACGCTGGCAATTTCGCCGGCGTCGTAGGCTGTTTTCCAGTCCCAGGCGCCCTCGCTGTCGCTGCCGCCGTAAGCGCGTGTCATGACGGTCTTGAGATCCGCCGTCGTAAGAGGGAGGCCTGGCGTGATGTGTGCGAGGATGGCTTGTGCGGCAACCAACAATGCTGGTGTGTTGTCAGGTGGTTGCGCAGCACGCGCGGGCGCGACTAGAGTATCCATGACGTGTCCTTCTGAGGACTGAGGGGGCGGCGAAACGACAAAACCCGGAGCTTTGGCCGGGCTTGGTGGATTTCGAGTGAGTGCGGTCGGAGCATTAGCCCGCAGCGTTAGTCTGGTGTGTCTGCGAAGGGACTTTCGCCGGCGTCGCCGAGGAAGTCAGGGAGCGCTACTTGCGGCTCGTCGCTGGCGGCATCGTCCTCACAGCCGGCGCCGGGCTCGTCGGATTGAAGAGTGCGGAGCGGTTCGGGCAGCCAGCCGGAGCCTGCGAGCATGCGCTCGGCTTCCTTGGCCATTTCTGATTTCCGCATGTGGGCGATCATGTCGACAAATTGCTGGCCTTTGACTTCGAGGACCGCCTCCAGAACGCGCGACTTTGGGACGCGTTCGAGGTAGTTTTCAGCGGTCGCCTCCCACCCTGAGGCAGCGATATCGAGCGCGGCATCGCGGGCCACGATATCGGCGTGTTCGGTGCAGCCAGTGGGCGTGTGATAGTGGGCGTAGTGCGCGGTCAGTGTTTGGCTGACGCAGTGAGCGAGCAGTTCGCACCGGTGCTGACCTTTGAGGGTTTTGAGCGCGTCCCAGAGGTCGCCAGCGCTGGCGGGCAGACGGTTTTGCCAGCCCGCGTGTCGCGCGATAATCGCCGCGGCTGGCCTGCTTTCGGCGAGCCCTGGGGTTTCGGCGTTGGCTGCGATGCACTCGACGTGGAGCTTGAGGCAGGATCCACGTGATGTGCTGTAGAAGAGATTCAGGCACAGCACGTGAAGAAGAGCGACCAGTGCCAAATCGGTGTCGTGAGCGACGGCATCCCTCAGGGCCAGCGTGCGATAACTCGAGAGTTCCTGGAGCAGGCGCTCGGACAGTTTTTTGACGCCATCGTCGGTTTCGCCAAAATCGTGGAGAGCATCATGGATGGGTGCCCCGTTGACGACGGTCGTTTGATGGCCTGGCATATCCGTCATCGTGCCATCGCTTGGGTCCATGACGACTGTGGTGTCTCCGCTTGATCGGCGCCCCCGATTTTCCGTGCGCTCCTGGTCTTCGATCTGCTTGGGTTCGTCTTGGTGGCGAACATAACCGCGCTGGACGCAGAGTTCGCCTGCAGTGCCGACGCTGACAAATGCGCCTGCGATCGCGATATCAGCCGGATCATAGGATTTGGGCCGCAGCTCGAGGTCCGTGAGTTCGACTTCGAGCGCGTCGACTTGGGTGGCCTCTTCGTCCGCGAACATCTCGTTGGGGCCATTGTTGAGCGCTTCGAGCTCGCACTCGATCTCTGCACACCGTGAGATGTCGGCCTCTGACATCGCGATCTCCTCGCCGTGGAGTACGCGCATGCCGGTCTGGCGTCCGTAGGGGAACGAGATGCCGGTTTCAATCCAACGCCAGCCTTCCTTGGCGACCGCCTCGGCTGCTGTCTGAAGTTTTGCTAAGACGAGACGGTCGAGCGTTGCGATGTCCTGAAAATAGCAGCTAGTATCGGTGGAGAAGAGATCTCGTGCTATCGAGCCGCCGGCGTCTTCGTAGGCGGCGATGCCAACGAACTTCGCCCGCTTGTCGGTGCTGGCCACACTGTTCTGCGTCAGCAATTTGCGGATTGCGTGGGGGCTGTCGATGCCGCTTTCGGTGACCGCGGTCCAGACTTTAACCTGAGCTTCGTGATCGTCGGAGATTGTGAACGCCATCAGCTGCTCAAGCGTTATATCGTCGTCGGCGTAGGTGTTGTGAAGTTCGGAGGCTACGTTGGCCAACCGCAGGCGTTGCTTGACGACGGAAGGTGCAATGAAGAAGCGGGCGGCAATTTCGGCTTCTGAAACGCCCTTGTCGATCAGTGTTTTGAAGGCACGGAACTGATCGAGCGGGTG
>JANYHP010000501.1 GCA_025359005.1 Hyphomicrobiaceae bacterium
CAGACGGCCGCGTGGAAAGGTGCGTAGCGAAGAATCTCATTCTACAACTGCTCCGAAGTTCGTACTATCTGGGCAGGCTCCTAGTGCAGCGCTGAAAATGGCTTTTTGTCTCTCCGGCGGCGGCATCCGGGATCGACCGGAGCGTGATCCGCCACGTTCGTCTTCCCTCCGCTCGATCACAGACCCCGTTTTGGGAGCCTCAGCAATCGTGATTTCTGAGTTTTTCCCCGGCCTGCCATGGCGAGGGGCTCCTGCGGTGCTGCCTGCCGCGAGGGCTGGCACAAGGAGCCGGGTCAGAATAGCGGGCTCCGGCAAACGCCAACGCGACGCTCTCGCCCAGATCGCGGCCCTTGTCGTCTGAGTGCGAAGCCGCAGTCCGGTCAGCACTCTGATTGCGACCTCCGCCGATCCGACGATGTGCCGGCAACAGGCGTTGCACAAGAGCCACGGTCAAATAGGATCGCGCGCATGCTCGGCGATGCCAGACACCAACTGGCCGACGAACCCGCCCTGAATTTACCAGGGTTGGTTGCTACCTGGAGCCATTGGAGACTCAGCTGGAGCGCGCGTGGCAAGGACGGCCCAACTTCGTCACAGAAGCGCTGCGATGCGGTCGGCCAAGGCTTGGCGGTCCGTGGCGGGGAGATCGGCGAGGGCGTGCAGACCGAGTTTGCTGCGACGCCAGAGAATGTCGTCGGGTGCACGCGCCCATTCCTGCGCTTTCATATGGGCGACCTCGCGTTCGGTGAGGCCGCCAAACAGATGCGCCCCCATGTCGGAGGGTGTGCGCGCATCGCCAAGCACATCCGCGATAAGGCATCCGTGACGGCGCGCGAGGCGCTTCAGGTGCAAGGCCTCGAATGTCGGGTAGCGGCCTTCGAGGTCGGCGACGAAGGCGTCGAAGCTGGCGGCTGGCAGATCTCCGCCGGGGAGTTTTGCGTGCGCCGTCCAGGCGGGTCCGCAGCGGGGGCCGAGATGGGGTGCGAGGTGGGCGAGAGCTTCTTCAGCGAGACGGCGATAGGTGGTGACCTTGCCGCCGTAGACGGACAGGCGCGGCGGTGCGCCAGGCGTGGGGTCGAGTTCGAGGCGGTAGTCGCGCGTGACTGCCGACGGGTTATCTGTGGCGTCGTCATAGAGCGGTCGCACGCCCGCGTAGCGCCAGACGATGTCGGCGCGCGTCAGGCTCGTCCTGAAGAAACGCTGGGCCAGATCGAGCAGGTATTGCTCTTCCTCAGCGCTTGCGGTGACGGCCGATGGATCACCCGTGTAGGCCACGTCGGTCGTGCCGATGATGGTGAACTTTTCCTCGAACGGCAAGACGAACACGACGCGCTTGTCGGCGCTCTGCATGAGATAGGCGTCGTTAGCGCCGGCGATGCGGGGCACGACGATGTGGCTGCCCTTGACGAGGCGCAGATGCACGGGCTTGGCCGCCTGCCTGTTGCCGAGCGCCAGGCCATCGATCTTGTCGGCCCAGGGGCCGGCGGCGTTGACGAGAGTGCGGGCGGCCACTTCGAACCGGCGCGTGCCGTCGTCGAGGCCGATGCGCCAGACGTCGCCGTCCGGAGTGAGGGCGGTTACGCGCGTGCGTGTCATGATGCGGGCGCTGCGGTCGCGGGCGGCGCGGGCGTTGAGCACCACCAGACGTGCGTCGTCCACCCAGCAATCCCAGTAGGTGAAGCCGTTCGGGAATTGAGCTTGCAAGGGCCTGCCAGCGGGATCGTGGCCGAGATCGATGCTGCGCGAGCCTTGGATGGCCCGGCGGCGGTAGAGGTGGTCGTAAAGGAACAGCCCGGCGCGAACCATCCAGCGCGGCCGCACGCCCGGAACGTGCGGCAGCACAAAGCGCAGCGGCCAGATCAGATGAGGAGCCTTGGCGAGCAGCACCTCGCGCTCCGACAAGGCTTCGCGCACCAGACGGAACTCGTAGTTTTCCAGATAGCGGAGGCCACCGTGGACAAGTTTTGAGCTGGCGGACGAGGTGGCGCTTGCCAGGTCGCCCATCTCGGCGAGCGCGACTGTGAGGCCGCGGCCGGCCGCGTCCGCCGCGATACCGCAGCCATTGATGCCGCCGCCGACGACGAACAGATCGAGAACGGATGTTTCGGGTGGCGCTGACGGTGTGGACACTTTGGCTTGTTTTGCTCGCGAGGTTCGGGCTGCAACGTAGCCAAACAAGCTTTACGATTTTGTTTCGCAAGCCAAGCGCGATTATGCCGCGGGCAACCCAAATGGGTTTCAAAAGGGCGAGCCCTTTTGCGGGAGCGCGAGGGCAGCGCCCTCGCACTTCGGTGCGGCGGACCGCTCCTCAAGCGCCCTGGGCGAGCCCTTTGGCCCTAAGTGCTTCCGTCAACTCATCAAGCACGGCTGGATCGTCGATGGTGGCGGGCATTTTCCACGGCTCGTTGTCGGCGATCTGGCGGACGGTGGCGCGCAGGATTTTGCCCGAGCGGGTCTTGGGCAGGCGCTTGACGATCATGACGGTTTTGAAGGCGGCGACGGGGCCAATCTTATCACGCACCAGCGCCACGATCTCGGCCTCGATCTC
>JANYHP010000504.1 GCA_025359005.1 Hyphomicrobiaceae bacterium
GGAGTGGGTGCCGAGCACGTGCCGCCAGACGGTGAGCGGCCGATGGTTGTCGTCGAGGCGGACATAAAACAGCGTGGCGCTGTCGGCGGCCCAGACGACCGAGCGGGTGTCGGCGATGGTGTCGGGCAGGTCTTGGCCGGTGGCCATGTCGCGGACCCGAAGCGTATAGAGTTCGGAGCCCTTGTCGTCGACGGCATAGGCCAACAAGGCATGATCGGGAGAGTGCGCGGCCGCGCCCAGTTGCCAATAGTCCCTCCCCTTCGCCTCTAGGTTACCGTCGAGCAGGATTGCTTCGGCGCCACCGTCACGCGGTGCGCGGACAAAGCGCGGATATTGACCGCCGGTGACGTAGCTCGAGGCGTAGGCCCATGGGCCATCGGGGGCCGGCACGGAACTGTCGTCTTCCTTGATGCGGCCTTTCATTTCCTCGAACAGACGTACTTGCAACGCCTTCGTGTCGGCCAGCACGGCCTCCGTATAGGCGTTCTCGGCGTCGAGGTGGGCGCGGATTTCCGGGGCGAGCAGGGTCGGATCGCGCATCATCTCCTGCCAGTTGGCCGCGCGCAGCCAGCCATAGTCGTCAGTGATGGTGATGCCGTGGTGGACGGCCGAGACAGGGTGCTTGGCCGGCCGTGGCGAGGTGGGCAACGGGGTTGTTTTGGGCGACGCGGTCATGGTCAAGACCAGTCCTGAACGGTTAATCGTGGAATGGGCCAGTTTACGGGGCACGGGTGAGGTCGTGCAAAGCAATTCGGCAGCCGGACGGCAGACAGCCCCGGGCCAGGGCGGCATGGTCAACGGCGCTCGGCGCGGCCAGTACAACGCGCCTCAAAGAGTATTAAGAATTCATTTCTATTTGCTTCGATTAATAGAATGGAAACGAACAAAAAGTTATCCAGGCGCGAAACCATGTTTCTGTGTTGCGTCAACGGAGCAATTCTCATATTTATCGGTTTCACGTATTGCGTAACGTGTGGGCGTGCCACGGGGCAGCCTCGACGGATGGATTTGAGGCTGGAATGGCAACGGACGCGCCACACGCTGAACTGTTGGGGCTGACCGCGACAATCGTTGCGGCCTACGTCAGCAATAACAGTGTGCCGCAGGCGGATGTGGGTCCCTTGATCCGCAACGTCTACGCGAGTTTGTCAGGTGTCGTGGGCGCCTGCGAGGCGGGACCGCGCGAAGATTTAAAGCCGGCCATTGCCGTGAAGCGATCAGTCACGCCGGACTATCTCGTGTGCCTTGAGGATGGTAAGAAATTCAAATCGTTGAAGCGGCACCTGCGGTCTCACTACAACTTGTCGCCGGAGGATTACCGGGAGAAGTGGGGCCTGCCGCCGGAGTATCCCATGGTGGCCCCGAACTATGCCGAGGCGCGCTCGCAGTTGGCGAAAAAGATGGGGCTTGGGACAAAGCGCGAGAAGTGACCGCACGCTGCTGCGGTGGGTCCAGCGGCAGGTCGCTCCTAAGGCGTGCGTGCCGTTCTGCCGCGACCTCGGCGCGATAGGCCAACAGCAAGTGTCGGTGCCGGGCGAGGTCATAAGCCCAATCGCCGGCAAGGCCACGACGGCGCTCTCGACGCAGAGCCGACTTCAGTCTGGCGATGAGGCTTTGGCGCCCCTCGCGGCTCACGTCTGCGATCTCCTCGGGCCAAAGTGGCAACAGGGGCGGCAAATCCCGGGCGCGGTCGTAGAAAGGCGTTTTTCGCGCGTCGCGTGTGGTGGGCGGATCAGCGCAGACGCGTGCTGGGCGGTATCGGCTGGGGAGAAGTGTTTTCATCCCCACAGTATCGCACCGTCCGCGGGTAGGGGGATTGATTGGCCTGAACTATCGGTTGTTAGGGTTTATCGGTGCAGCCACTGCGCGAATGTGACGGCAGGCCGGTTTAGAAAAAGTGGACGGCCATCAGGATCGGTGCGACCCACATCATGTCCTTGACTGTTGTTGGTTCGGCGAAGCCGCGGCCAATATTGCCGGCACTTGTAAGGGTGCGGTCGTTAAAAGCCGCATTTTCAAGCCGGATGCTGCCGTCCGGGTAGGCGACGAGGCAATCGCGCGTTTCAAAGGCAGTGTCGCCGCCGATTTCGATCTTGCCACCGATCAACAAGGTGCCGATGTCGTAGCGGCGTGTCGACGCCTCGGCACGGGAGGCGGCAGCAACTCGGACAGCGACTGGGCTGGGCGCAGCGATAACGAGCGACAGAGCGGTGAACGGCTCTCGCGCTGGCGCTGGAATGACGGTGTTGTCGCCGTTGAGATGGCCGAGAATGGGCACGCTGGCGGTGCTGTCGGAGACGAGGAGCGCTGCCGCGGGTATGCCAAAGACATCGGCAATCCGCTCGAGCCAATCGAGAGAAACGGTCATGTTCTCAGTTTCGAGGCGCTGGATCGTTTGAGCGGTGGTGCCGACTTTTTGCGCCAGACTGTTCAACGTCATCCCGCGGAGCTTCCGGAACTCACGAATGCGTGTGGACATGCGATACTGCTGCTTTCCCGCGAGATGTTGATTGGCAAAAAAAATCACTGCGCCCTGTGGGGTGACGCAACAGACGTTGTTGCAAAATCCGCGGCGAAGAAAAGCTGAAGCCGGGGGTTCCCTGCCGTGTCCGGCAGGTCCAGTTCCGGCTCGCCGAAGTCCCGCAAACCATGTCCCCGCATGTGGATCGACCCAGGGCCCGCGCCCCCGAGCCAGCGCGGGCTCCGTTTACGTTGCAAGTAGAATGTCTGCCGTATTCAATACGAATAGTGGTAACCTTCAGCTGCTGCGCCTGTCCACACAGTAAACACAAGTAAATCCTACTCTGCCGGAGAGGGAAATGTGTCATCCGTGTGAAAATGTGCCGCGGCCGTCGCGCGGCAAGGTCCTGCGACGCCGTCGACCGCCTCGTCTGCAATCGGGGCGGGGTTCCACGCGGCTCGACCCGGTCCGCGCGCTGCGTGTGCGGATGCTCATCGAGCGGTGCATCATCGTTGGGGCCGGACCGGCATTCCACCTTCAGACGGGCCAGCCGTTGCCGCCCAATCTCCTCTACGAACCCGATCGAGGGGGCGCAGCGGTTGCGGCTGCGCGCCAAATGGCCCTCTATCTGGCACACGTGGGGTGTGGCCTCACGCTTGCGCAATCCGGCCGGCTCTACGGGCGGGAGCGGACGACCGCGGCGCATGCGTGCGCGGTGATCGAAGACCGGCGCGAAGACAGTGGCTTCGACCGACTGATCTGCGTGCTGGAGGCGGCTGTACGCCTCGGATTGACGCAGATCGATGGGGTGCTGGCAGCAACCCTGGGCGTCGGTATTCAGCGTCTATGCGATTGATCGGATCAACCAAAACAACCTAGTCAGAAGGGTATCATCTATGTCGGCAGCGCAGCCGCTCCCTCCGCTCTCGCAGGACCTTGTGAAACTGCTGCTGCACCTCGGGCGTCCCGGTTGCCGGCTGGCGATTGGGACTGATGGCGCTGGACAGACGACGGGCGCTGGAAAGTCGCGGGACGTGGCGGCAGCGTGCGTGCGTGCGGCCGGTGAGGCGGGACTCCTTTCACTGACGCCGGACCCCGAAGGTGGGGCGACGGCTCACCTGAGCCCGGCGGGCCGCGAGGCGCTGCGCCGCATGCTCGCGGACGGCGCCGCGCGGCCTGCTCAAGTCGCCTCGACCGCAGCACCGGGCCTATCCCCCAGGTCGCAGCGGCGGCGGCGGCAGGCACGTCTCGCGGACTTCGATATCGGCGCGACACCGCAGCGGCCCCTGGAGCGGCGATCGGTCGTGGAACAGCTGGCGGCACGAACGGACGCCCGCGGCCTGCCGTTGCTGGGCGAGGCATTGGTGGCCGCGGCGGCTCGTTTCACGCGAGATTTCGCCATCGGGCAGATGCA
>JANYHP010000335.1 GCA_025359005.1 Hyphomicrobiaceae bacterium
GGCCGGCGCGGCTGCTGGCCCATCCGTAAAGGTTCGGGGGCGGATGGGCAAGGCGATGATGCCGCCGGGTCCCATGCGCGCGGTCGATCATCGCCCGCACATTAAGACAGTGTTAGGCCCAATGCTGCTATCTCTGACGCAACCAATCGAGCCCGGATTTGCACGTCATGCTGGCTGTCCTGAAATCATTTTTCTGCGACGAAACCGGCGCCACGGCGATCGAATACGGCTTGATCGCCTCGCTGATCGCCATCGGCATCATCACCGGGGCCTCCGCCATCGGCAAAAACGTCTCCAGCACGCTGTCAAACGTCGCCGGCAACATGACCGCGACGAAGTAAACCGACGACAGCCCCCGCTTGCCCCCGTCAGCGGACGGGACGGCCATCATCGCGCACGCCGAGCACCCCCTCAGGCCGCAACGCCAGCAGCACCACCAGAAGTATGAAGATCGCCGGGTCGCGGGTCTCGATGGAGAAGATCCCGGACCACGCGGTTTCGGCGAACCCCCGAATAATGCCGCCTAGCAGCGCCCCGGGCACCGAGCCGATGCCGCCGATCACCGCCGCGATCAACGCCTTCAACCCGATAAGCTGACCACCAGCAAAGCCGACGCCACCATAGTAGAGCGTGGTGAGCAGACCGGCGAGTGCCGCGCACGCCGACGCCGCCGTCATGGTGGCGAGGACGAGACGCCTCGGGTTTGTGCCGAGCAGTTCAGCCGCCACGGGGTCGTCTGCAAAGGCCCGCCAGCGGCGACCGAACGGGGTACGCTGCATGACGACCACAAGCGTCGCGGCCGCGGCACCAGCCACCAGTGGCAACAGCAAGGCCATGGGCGTAGCCGTGACGACGAAATCGCCGTCGCGGGCGAGCGCCAGTGGGCGGTTGAAGACAGGGCCGATCCAGCGTTGGCCGTTACCCTGTGTGAGGCGCATGACCTCCGACCAGAACAGCGACAGGCCG
Organism: Hyphomicrobiaceae bacterium; assembly: GCA_025359005.1. Lineage (GTDB taxonomy): Bacteria > Pseudomonadota > Alphaproteobacteria > Rhizobiales > Hyphomicrobiaceae > JABFRJ01. The sequence goes on from JANYHP010000335.1 coordinate 967, forward strand.
ATGGTGGCGATGAGCACATGCTGGCCAGGCCGGCCGGCCAGCGGTTCGATGACCCAGCGGCCCAGCGCCGCCCCCTGGCTGATGCCGGCGAACAGCGCGAAGGCCGCGGCACCCATCAGACCCAATGTTGTCGCATTCGCGCCGTCGAGCGCCGTATAGCCGAGAAACGCGCCATAACCGGCGAGCACCGAGAGCTCGCCGAAAGCCAGATTGATGCGCCCGACGAGGCCGTAGACGAGCGCATAGGCGGCAGCGAGCAACGCGTAGATGGCGATGATCGGCAGTGCCGACAGGGCGTGCTGAAATATGACAGCGACGCGGCGCGGCACATTGGGCACCGGGCCGACGGTTGCATAGGGTGCGGGATCGGACGACGACGCGCCACCGCGGGCGATCCAGTTTTGCTTCAAAAGATGCAACCGCAAGGCCCCCAAGGCCCCATCATCGGTGACGACAGTGACCAGCAATGCGGCGACGCCAAGCGCCGGATCGTGCTTTTCGCCCGGACCAGCGGCCTTGAAGAGGCACGCGACACGGCGCGACTGGCGGTGGCCACCAGGCACGCGATAGTCGATGGCGACAGCCTGCTCGACGGCCGACGAACGACCAACGATACGGGTCTGCAGCACGTCAATCGTATCCGCCTCACGGTCAAGCACAGGCAACAGCGTGCGGCAGACCCGGGCGGCGTCGCTGTCAACGAGTTCGGTGCACGCAGCGAAGAGGAATGGCATAACGAGGCAGAGAAAGATGCGGGCGCAATATCCCCTGATCCCAGGCGCCGTCCCGCATGGAGAGAGGGTTACGGTGATGGGCGGCGGCAGGTTCGAATTCGCTTGCGGTAACGGCCGATCGCTTTTCGCCTTGGCCCAAGACCGAACCTGGCAACGATCGCGCAAGTGGCTGCCCCTCACCCTGACCCTCGCACCGCTGAAGGGCGGGGAGAAGGGATTTCATCTGCGCTCGCTATCCTCACCCCTGGGCTTGCAGTCGCTTAGCAATTTCGGGGGCGAAATAGGTGAGGATGCCATCGGCGCCGGCTCGCTTGAAGGCCAGCAGGCTCTCGGGAATGACGCGGTCGCCGTCGAGCCAGCCGTTGAGAATGGCGGCCTTGAGCATCGCGTACTCGCCCGACACCTGGTAGGCGAACGTCGGCACGCCAAACGTCTCCTTCACGCGGCGCACCACGTCGAGATAGGGCATGCCGGGCTTGACCATAACCATGTCTGCCCCTTCGGCGATATCCAGCGCCACTTCGCGCAGCGCTTCGTCGGAATTGGCGGGGTCCATCTGATAGGTGCGCTTGTCGCCCTTCAAGGTGACGGACGTGCCGATGGCGTCCCGGAAGGGCCCGTAGAAGCCGGACGCATACTTGGCCGCGTACGACATGATCTGCACGTCCTGGAACCCGGCACCGTCGAGGGCCGCGCGGATGGCACCGACACGGCCATCCATCATGTCCGAGGGCGAGATGCAGTCCGTGCCCGCGTCGGCAAGGGCCAGCGCTTGCCGGCAAAGAATGGCGACGCTGTCGTCGTTGAGGATGCGGCCGTCGTCGGCCAGCACACCGTCGTGACCGTGGCTGGTATAGGGATCGAGCGCCGCATCCGTGATGACGCCGAGATCAGGCACCGCCGCCTTGATGGCGCGCACGGCCTGGCACATGAGATTGGTGGACCTCAGCGCCTCGCTACCGGTGGGATCGCGCAATGCCGGGTCGATATAGGGAAATGGCGCAATTGCCGGAATGCCGAGGCGGAAGGCGCGTTCGGCCTCGCGCACAGCCTCGTGCACGTTGAGGCGGTCCACTCCCGGCATGTGGGCCACGGGCACGCGCGAAGTGGCGCTGTCGATGAGGAAAATCGGCCAGATGAGATCGTCGGCCGTCAGCCGGTTCTCGGCAACGAGGCGTCGCGACCAGGCGGCCTTACGATTGCGGCGCAGCCGAACCGCCGGGAACTGGCCGGGCGCGGACGACGTGGCCGGGCGGGACTGGAACAACTGGCGCTTGTCGGACATGAGCACAACTCGGCAGGGTGGTCAGGGTCTGTGATGCCGAGCATACTGCACCGGGATAAGGGCGCGCGGCCAGTGCCCAAGCGCGAAAACCTGCACATCCGGCGGTTTTGTCTCGCGGCGCACCTGGATGCCGTCACGACCCACGCAAGAGGCATTGTAAACGGAGTGCTTTTGCTCCCCAGGGGCCTGTGATATGCAGCGCGCGAACCCATCCCCCGACGTCGAATGGGGTGGGCACCAGGGATGAGCGACGGCCCGGACGTGGCCGAGATGAGGACGCTGGCGTATGGCCGAACGGAAATCGAGCTACGATTACGAAGACCTGCTGGCGTGCGGCCGGGGCGAACTGTTTGGGCCAGGGAACGCACAGCTGCCGCTGCCGCCCATGCTGATGTTCGAGCGGATCACCTCGGTAACCGAGACCGGCGGCGCCTTCGGCAAGGGCCAGATCAAGGCCGAGTTCGACATCGCCGGCAATCCGGCGACGGACTGGTTTTTTTCCTGTCATTTCAACAATGATCCCGTGATGCCGGGCTGCCTGGGCCTCGACGCGCTGTGGCAGTTGACGGGCTTCTATCTCGGCTGGCTCGGCGCGCCGGGCCGCGGCCGCGCACGCGGCGTCGGCGAGTGCAAGTTCACCGGCATGGTCACGCCGAAAATCAAGCGGCTGGAATACATCGTGGACTTCAAGTCGGTGGTTCTGCGCAAGTTGAAAATCGCCACCGCCGACGGCGTGATGAAAGCTGACGGCGAGGTATTCTACCAGACCAGCGACCTCAAGGTGTTCCTGGAGCCGCCGGCAAGTGGGTGACGTCCACAGCCCACGCCCCAAAAATCGCCAAGCGACCGGACCGGAGCAACCAATTCGCACTCACTCCGTTCGTCATGCCGGCGCAGGCCGGCCCCCACGGCTACTCTCGGCTCAATGTCATAAAACCGTGGGTCTCGGCCGGAGTTTACCCCGCACACCGATCCGGGGCCGGGATGACGAAAATTAGGATCGTGAAGGGCCTGCACTTACGTGTAAAAGAGCCAAAGACGCAGTGGCCACCGCGACAGTTGCGGCGTGGGCGCTAAGCGCAGTGAACGCAGAGGGTTTGACATGAGACGCGTCGTCGTCACGGGCATGGGCATTGTGTCCTCCATCGGCAACAACACGCAGGAGGTGACCGCCTCGTTGCGGGAGGCGAAATCCGGCATCTCGCGTGCGGAAAAATATGCGGAGCTCGGCTTCAAGTGCCAGGTGCACGGAGCGCCTCACCTCGACTGGGCGGCCGCCGTGCCGCGCAAGCCGAAGCGGTTCATGGAATCGGGCGTAGCCTGGAACTACATCGCCATGGATCAGGCGATCCGAGATGCCGGTCTTGAAGCCGGCACCGTTGTCCATGAACGGACCGGCATCATCGTCGGATCGGGCGGACCGTCGACCATGGCCATCGTCAATGCGGCCGACGTGACGCGCGCCAACAAAAGCCCGAAGAAGATTGGGCCGTTCGAGGTCCCGAAGGCGATGAGTTCGGGGCCATCGGCGGTGCTCGCCACGTCGTTCCAGATCAAGGGCGTAAACTACTCGATCACGTCGGCCTGCTCGACGAGCGCGCACTGCATCGGCAACGCCACTGAGATGATCCAGTACGGCAAGCAGGACGTGATGTTCGCGGGCGGCTGCGAAGAGTTGGAGTGGACCCTTTCGGCGCTGTTCGATGCCATGGGCGCCATGAGTTCGAAATTCAACGACACACCGTCACGCGCCAGCCGCGCCTACGACAAGAACCGCGATGGCTTCGTGATCGCCGGCGGCGCCGGCATGCTGGTCCTGGAAGAATTGGAGCACGCGCGTGCGCGCGGCGCCCGGATCTATGGCGAGGTCTGCGGCTATGGTGCGACCTCTGACGGCTTCGACATGGTGGCCCCGTCGGGCGAGGGCGCGGTGCGCTGCATGCGGCAGGCCATGAAGGGCTTCGACGGCAAGGGCACGCCAAGGATCGACTACATCAATCCCCACGGCACCAGCACGCCCGTGGGCGACGAGCGCGAAATCGCCGCCATCCGCGAGGTCTTCGGCGGTGCCGACAAGTCGCCCTACATCGCCTCCACCAAATCATTGACCGGCCATTCGCTCGGCGCAACCGGCGTGCAGGAGGCGATCTATTCGCTACTCATGCTCAACAACGGCTTCCTGTGCGAAAGCGCGCATATCGACGAGATCGACCCCGCATTTGCCGACATGCCAATTCTGCGTCAGCGCAAAGACATCGCGGGCCTTAACTGTGTCATGTCGAACAGCTTCGGTTTCGGCGGCACAAATGCGACTTTGATGTTCAAAAGGCTGGATGGTTAAGACTGAGGCGGCGCGCACACTTTTGAGCTAGTGTTCCGGCGCTGACATTTGCTTCCCTTCGCGGCATGTTGGTGAGCAAATGTCAGCGCCATAAGGAACACTAGCAACATTAGGTTTCTAGTGCAGCTTTTGCATCTGACGTTTGGTCACCAGTCTTGCCGCAAACG
>JANYHP010000646.1 GCA_025359005.1 Hyphomicrobiaceae bacterium
GTCGTGGCCGCCGTCGTGGCTGCCAGACGTGCCGTGGCATGAGCCGCCGCCGGTGTGGGTGCCGCCGCCCGTCGTGGCCGGAGCCGCGCTGGCGACCAGGCCCTTGGCGATAAGATCGGCGACAGTCAGACCATGCACGCCGTCGAGTTCGACCGCGTCATAGAACACCTTGCCGATTTTCACCGACACCATCGTGCCGTCGGCGCCGTCGGTGACCTTGAGCACCGCACCCGCATCGCGGCCGCCGAGCAGTTCGGACAGATCGAGTTTGTCGCCGGCCTGGAAGTCGGTGACGTGGATCATGCCGCCATGCTTGACGTCCGACTTGTGGGCGCCGAACACATCGTTGCCGGCCCCACCGGTGAACGTGCCGCCCGCGCGGTCGCCCCACAGGATGTCGTCGTGGCTCGAGCCGATGATCGCCTCGATGCCCTTGATCGTCAGGTCGCCGAAGCCGGTCGCGGTATGCTTGTGCAGATCCACGTGCACGGCGCCGGTGGCGGCTGAGAAGTCGAGCGTGTCGAAGCCCGTGCCACCCTTGACGAGATAGTTGCCGCCGCCAGCGACGATGGTGTCGTTGCCGCTGCCGCCGTTGAGCTCGCCCGTGCCCTTGCCGCCGTAGATCGTGTCGTTGCCGGCCTGCCCGTAAGCGTGCACGTTACCGTTGCCGACATGGATGACGTCGTTGTCGGCAACCGTCGGGATATGCGCCGGGCCGATGTGGTGGACGCCGGTTGGCACGTTGCCGCCGTAGATCGTGTCGTTGCCGGTGGCCGATCCGTAGATGGTATCGCTACCCTGCCCGCCGACCAGCAGATTGCCGGCACCGCCAGCGATCGACACATGCAGGCTGGCTGCCTGCACGAGATGGCTGCCGTCCGTCGACGACGCGGTCACTTGCAGCGTGAAGTCGCCACCGTTCGGGGCCGTAACCGACAAGCCGACGAGATCGGCCTTGGTCAACGTCCACGAACCGTTCTGGTTGAGATGGCCAGCCGACAGAGTGGCGCCTGCCGGGACACCACCGATCACGAACGAGACGGCATTGGGGTCCGTCGCGCCCTTCAGCGTACCGTCGATGGCCAGCAACGCCGATTGCGGTGCCGCATCCGAACCGCGGATGGTATCGTTGCCCTTGAGGCCGAACACGGCATCGTTGCCGCCGGTTGCGGCGAGCGTATCGGCAGTGCTGGCGCCGGTGACGACATTGGCCGCGACCGGGCCGACTTTGACATCTGCCGTGGTCAGCACGAGGCTCTCCGGAGCCGCCGGGGTGGGCGTGCCGTGGCCAGTGGCCCCAGTGTTGCCGCCGCCGGTGCCCGTACCGCCGGTGCCGTGCGTCGAGCCGCCGCCGCATGTGCCGCCGTTGCCGCCTTCGTTGCCGCCGTCATGGCCACCCGAGCCGGTGTGGCCGGACTGCGAGCCGGTTGCGCCAGAGCCCTGCCCGCCGTGCGAACCGTCATCATTGCTGGACGTTTTGCCGCCGCTGCCGTTCCCTGTTCCAGAGCCAGAGCCGGTGTGGTTGTCGTGGCTGCCAGAGCCGGTCGTCTGGACCGGCTGCACGGGTGTCGTCGGCGTGGTCGTGTGGCCAGCGCCGCCCGTGTTGCTGCCGCAGCCAGCGCCGCTGCCCGAACCCTGCTCGTCACCGTTGCCATGCGACGCAACGTTGGTCGTGCCCGGATGCGACGACGACCCCTCGGCGCCCGAACCATTGGCGTTCCCCGAGCGTGAGCCGGAGCTGCTGCTCCGTCCACTCTGATTTTCGCTTGAATTCGACATCTGCTTCTGATCTCCCGATTGCCCATACCTGGCGGTCCAAGAGCCCCCGAGGCCAAGCCCCACCACTCCCGTTGTTTCGAGTTATACGGATCAGAAGAGAAAATACCTTTTTGATTGGGCTCAAAAATTAATGCGAATTTAATTCAAATACCCGCGGTGTCATTCACCTTCCAGTGACCATGGCGTCGCCTTGCTCACGGCGTGCCGCCGGCACCCAGGTCCCAGTACAGCCCCGCCATCACGGCCAGGGCACTGCGGGCGACGGGCAGCAGAATATGCTCGTCGGGCGCATGCTGCGAACAGCCTGGATACGAGTGCGGCACCCACAGCGTCGGCATGCCGAGGCCCGTTTGGAACAGATGGTTCGGCACCCCGCCGCCCGATGAGGGAATAACCGCCGGATTTGACCCGGTGGTCGCGGTGAACGACGTGATCGCCCACAGCGCCCACGGATGATCCGGGTCGGTCCGCGTCGCCTCGAAGCGCCCCACCTCCGGCACCGCTTCGATATCGACTGCTTTGAACCCCTGCGTATCAAGGTGGCGGCGCAGCGCCGGCAACACCTCGTCGATCTTGGTGCCCACCACGTAGCGCAACTGGCATCGTGCGCGCGCGTAGGGCGCAATCGCATTGACCGGCGCTTCGGGGTTACCGGCCGTCACTGCGAGCACCGCGAAACTGTTCCAGGCATAAACTTTCTCCGGCCCCGTCAGGCCGGGCTCGCCCCAGCCCGCATCGATGACGGGCGCGTCATTGCCGCCGTCAATGGTCACGTCGGCAAGCACTGCGCGGATATTGGCCGCGATCGGCGGCGGCAGCCAAGCCTTCAGCCGCAGCCCGCCGCGTGGACCAACGAAACTCGCAATCGCATGCGACAGCACAACCACCGGGTCCGCCAGCAGCCCACCCCAGTTGCCCGAGTGATGGGCGCCGTCGCGCAGGCGGCACACCAGATCGAAGGTCAGCGCACCACGGTTGCCGAGCACCAGCGTCGGCCGCTCGGCCGTCGCACGCGGCCCGTCAGAGGCCACCAGCACGGTGGCGGCGAACGCGTCTTTGTGAGCGAGCACCACATCGTCGAGGCCGGCCGAGCCTGTCTCCTCCGCCATCTCGATAATGTACTTGGCGTTGAAGCCGAGCCTGCCGCCGCGCTCGGCCATCACCGCCGCCATCGCCGCCATGTTGATGGTGTGCTGGCATTTGTTGTCGGCCGTGCCGCGGCCGTAAAGGCGATCGCCGTCGCGCGCCAGCACCCACGGCCCGCGCCCCTTGGTCCATTGCGCGTCCTGGCCGCGAATGACGTCGCCGTGGCCATAACCGAGCACGGTTGGCAGCGCCTTGTCCTCGATGCGGGTCGCCAGCAGCACCGGGCCCTGGCCTTTGACCGGATTATCGAAGGTGCGGCAATCGAACCCGAGTGCTTTGAAGCTAGGGATCATTTCGTCGGCCACATAGCGATCGAGTTCGCTCCGGCTCGCCGGCAGCGCTTGGCTTTCTGTACGGATCGCCACGCGGCGCGCCAGATCGGTCTCGAAGCGGCCCTCGTCGAGATAAGCCTCGGCGCGGCCGATGGCGCCTGCTCGAGTGCCCGCGCCACTCTTCTTGTCGATATGAATTGCGGTCATGAGGCGCCCCGTTCTTGCCGTGCCCACCGGCACGATTGCTGTTCCGTCAGCGAACCACGGTTTCCGCCGGGCCTGCAAGCACGACGCACGTCAGGGGTGTTGATGAGCACGCGAAGGTCAAACGTGGCCGCGGGCCGCATGACCGCTATGCACCACGGATCCCGACATCTGGGGATGGCCGCTTGCGGGCATTGCCGGATGCCACGAAAGTTGCACACACGCCTTTCGCCGCCCCTCCACAAGCTCCCGCCGCAGCCATCCGTTTTTCGAGCCCCACCCCATGCCAGTTGCCAGGTCTACCTCGAAGTCGACGACCCCGTTCTCGCTGTCGCGCGCGGACCCAGTCATGGGCGCCTTCTGGGTGACGTTCTCGATGATGACGCTGACGGGGCTGACGGTATGCGCCAAGGCGCTCTCCATGAAAGGCATGCACCCATTCCAGGTCGTGTTCTTCCGCAATCTGTTTGCAGCCCTCGTCTTCTCGCCCCTGCTCTATTATCGCGGCGCGTCGCTTTTCGAGACCGGCCAGCTCAAGACCTACGGCTGGCGCTGCACCGTCGGGCTGATTTCGATGCTGCTGTGGTTTTACGCGCTCTCCCGCGTCACCATCGGCGAGGTGACAGCGATCACCTACCTGACGCCCCTGTTCGGCACGCTCGGCGCGATCATCTTCCTTGGCGAAAAAGTCCGCGCCCGCCGCTGGACGGCGCTGGCCGTGGGCTTCGTCGGCGCGCTGAT
>JANYHP010000043.1 GCA_025359005.1 Hyphomicrobiaceae bacterium
AGGGCGGCATCGACGCCGGCACCCTAAAGGCGCTGGCCGGCTATATCGGCAGCCGCGGCTTGCCAGCGCCGGAAGTCCTCGCCTACGCCGCCATCGCCTTCGAGATCGTCGCTGGCTTCGCCGTGATGCTCGGATACCTGACGCTGCCCGTGTCGGCACTGCTTGCCGCCTACTGCCTGACGACGGCCCTGTTCTTTCACAATTTCTGGACCTTCCCGCCCGAGCAGCTGCAGAACCAGTTGACGCACTTCTTCAAGAATATCGCGCTGACCGGTGCTTTCCTCATCCTGTTCGGCGACAAGCTGCGCACGCGGGCATAAGTGCTGAAGCAGTCCTCGCATTCCACCCTCGACACTCAGGACGACCCCGTGGCCAAAGCAAAAAAAGACAAATCCAACAAACTCCACATCGCCGTCATCGAGGGCGACGGCATCGGCCATGAGGTCGTGCCCGAGGGCATCCGCGTGCTGGAGGCGGTCGGCCGCAAGTTCGACATCGCCTTCAAGTGGGAGAGCTACGACTGGAGCTGCGAACGCTTCAAGAAAAAAGGCGCCATGATGCCCGCCGACGGGCTCGATCGCATCAAGGACTCGGACGCCATCTATCTCGGCGCGGTGGGCTTTCCCGGCGTGCCTGACCACGTGTCCCTCTGGGGCCTGTTGATCCCGATCCGCCGCCAGTTCCAGCAGTACATCAACCTGCGTCCCGTGCGCCTGTTCGAAGGCGTCGCCTGCCCGCTCGTCGGCCGCAAGCCCGGCGACATCGACTACTGGATCGTGCGCGAGAACAACGAGGGCGAATACTCCTCCATCGGCGGCCGCATGTACGAGGGCACCGAACTCGAGAGCGCCATCCAGCAAGCGGTCTTCACCAAAAAGGGCTGCGAGCGCGCCATGCGCTACGCCTTCGATCTCGCCATGAAGCGCAAGCGCCGCGAAGTCACCAGTGCCACCAAATCCAACGGCATCTCCATATCCATGCCCTACTGGGACGAGCGCTTCGCCGACGTCGCCAAGGAATACCCCAAGGTCAAAACCAACCAGTTCCACATCGACATTCTGTGCGCACACCTGGTGCGCAATCCGCAGTGGTTCGACGTCATCGTCGGATCGAATTTGTTCGGCGACATCCTTTCCGATCTCGGCCCAGCCACCACCGGCACCATCGCCATCGCGCCCGGCGCCAACATCAACCCAGAGCGCGACTACCCCTCCATGTTCGAGCCCGTGCACGGTTCCGCCCCGGACATCGCCGGCAAGGGCATCTCCAACCCCATCGGCCAGATCTGGTCCGGCGCCATGATGCTCGACCACCTCGGCCACCACGACGCCGCCAAGGCCATCGAAAAAGCCATCGAAACGCTGTTTGCCAAAACGGATACCCGCACCCGTGATATGGGCGGCAAGGCCGATTGCCGCGACATGGCCGACGCCGTCATCGACATCATCAAGTCGCAGTGAGGCGCAGTCCGCGACCTATGCAGCAGTGCTGGCGAGGCTGGCGCCGGTCGTGATGTCGAAGAGGTGGACGGCGGCGGGGTCGGCGGCGATGCGGCCAGCCGTCATGTCCGCAGCGGTCGTTGCGGCCGGTGCGGCGATGACGAACGGGGCTGTACCGCTGAGCCCGTGGATCAGCCGCGTGGCGCCCAGTTCTTCAACGAACTCCGGAGCGAACGGTAGCCCCACCGCGGCGTTCGCCCCGGGGTCGCCTTGCAAGAGCCGCAGGTCTTCCGGGCGCACGCCGACGTCGACGCTTGCGCCCATGGACGGCTTGAGGCGCGCTGCGTCAAAGGCCAGCCGCCCGCTACCGATTTCGACGACGCCATCGGCGACGATACGGCCCGGCGCGAGGTTCATCGCCGGCGCGCCGACGAAGGTGGCGACGAAGCGCGTGGCGGGAAAGCGATAGACATCGATCGGCCTCCCCACTTGCTCGATACGGCCGGCGTTCATGACGACGACCTGATCGGCGAGCGTCATCGCCTCGACCTGATCGTGGGTGACGAAGATCGAGGTCGCCTTGAGGCGATTGTGCAGTCGCCGGATCTCCAGGCGCATCGTCACGCGCAGTTTGGCGTCGAGGTTTGACAGCGGCTCGTCGAACAGGAACACGAGCGGCTCGCGGACGATGGCGCGCCCCATGGCGACGCGCTGACGCTGACCACCGGACAGCGCACGTGGCTTGCGCGTCAGATACTCGTCGATGGCGAGCAGGCCGGCCGCCTCGCGCACACGGCGGTCGATCTCGGCGGGCGGCGTTTTGCGGTTGCGCAGGCCGTACGCCATGTTGTCGTAGACGGACATATGCGGATAGAGCGCGTAGTTCTGGAACACCATGGCGATGTCGCGGTCTGCCGGCTCAATGTCGTTGACGATGCGATCGCCGATGCGGCAGGTGCCGCCGGAAATGGTCTCGAGCCCGGCGATCATGCGCAACAACGTGGACTTGCCGCAGCCGGACGGGCCGAGCAGCACCGTGAACGACCCATTGGGGATGTCGAGCGAAACGCCGCGCACGGCCTCGACGCCGCCAGCGTAGGTCTTGGTGATATGATCGAGAACGACGGCGGCCATGCTGTTACTTCTCCGTCTCCACCAGTCCTTTGACGAACCAGCGCTGCATCAGCACGACCACCAGAACCGGCGGCAGCATGGCGAGCATGGCGGTGGCCAGCACGATGTTCCACTCGGTCAGCGCGTCTGCCGTGACGATCATCTTCTTGATGCCAATGACTACGGTCTGCATGTCGTCGCGCGTCGTCACCAGCAGCGGCCAGAGATACTGGTTCCAGCCGTAGATGAAGAGAATGACGAACAGCGCGGCAATGTTGGTGCGCGACAGCGGCAGCAGCGTATCGAAGAAAAAGCGAACCGGCCCGGCGCCATCCAGCATCGACGCTTCGACCAGTTCGTCCGGGATGGTCATGAAGAACTGGCGAAAATAGAGCGTGGCGGTGGCGGATGCGATCAACGGCAGGGTGAGGCCTGCGTAGGTATCGAGCAGGTGCAGGTCGGCGGCGATCTTGTAGGTGGGGTAGATGCGCACCTCGACCGGCAGCATGAGCGTCATGAAGATGAGCCAGAAGGCGCTCATGCGGAACGGGAACTTGAAATAGACCACCGCGTAGGCCGACAGGATCGAGATGGCGATTTTGCCGAGCGCGATCGCCGTCGCCATGATCATGCTGTTCATCAGCATGGCGGCGACGGGCTGGCGCGTGGTGCCCGACGTGCCGACGAACAGCGTCTGGTAGTAGGTCTGGAAAAATAGCGGGCCGGGCGTGACCGGCATGTGGCCGTTGGCGATCACCTCCTGGGGATGGGTGGAGCCCACAAAGCAGAGATAGACAGGGAAGGCCACGATCGCCACGCCCAGGCACAAGATGAAATGGGGCAGCAGATCCCCGAGGCTGCGGCGCTCGACCATCAGTACGTCACCCGGCGGTCGACGAAGCGGAACTGCACAGCCGTCAACGCAACCACGACGACCATCAGCACGACCGATTGCGCGGCGGATGAGCCGAGGTCGCCGCCGAGCC
>JANYHP010000107.1 GCA_025359005.1 Hyphomicrobiaceae bacterium
GATGCCGGCGACGAACTCGAGCAACAGTGGCGTCGCCCAGATCTCGACGGCGGCGATGCCCGCGGGCAGCAGTTGCCCTGCCGCAACGAGGGCCAGCAGCGTGCCGACCACGATGAGCGCACGCACGCCACGTCCAAACAGTAGCGCCGCCGCCATGATGACGTAGAACAGCATCTCGCAATTGAGCGACCAGCCCTGCTGCAGCACTGGGCGGGCAAAGCCGTTCGTGGTGTTGTAGACGGGGAAGAACGCCAGCGATGCGACGAGTTCTCCAACCGAAAAGCGCAAATTGGGAAAGGCTGCCGGGACCAGCAGCGAGGCGCCCGCCAACAACAGCGTAAAGGCCCAGTAGAGCGGCACGATGCGCAAGAGCCGACGCGTGGCAAAGGTGCGCGGCGAGCTTTCCCGCGCAGCCGTGATCGTCCACATGATGAAGCCGGAGATGACGAAAAATATGTCGACGCCGCTGCCACCGAAACTGAGCAGCGCCGTCGAATTCACATGCACGCAGACCACCAGGAACGCTGCCAGGCCGCGCAGATACTGGATGGAAAGAAACGTCTTCACCACACTCCTCCAAGCAGGCGCGCCTGGTCTGCGGCGTAGACCGCCGATGCGAGGCAGTCGTCGCAGACAAGCGCGCCGCAGGGTCCATCGCGACGTGGCCCCGCCTGCAGCCTCTGGCCCGCTTTAGTGGCGTGTCCCAACGTGGCGACGGCACAGACGGGCAGCAGAAGTTGCAGCAGCAGCGCCAGATTGCTCAGGGGAGAATTGCGCGAAAAGATCGTCGCTTCGGTGAGATTGTGGAGCAGATAGAGCGCCAGGACCATGGCGATGGCCGCCAGCAGCGCGCGGCGTTCGCGGCCGGGCCGCCCTTCCGCGCCCCTTATCTGGGTGCTGTCCCGCAATTGACGGCCCGCGGCGGCGATCCCCGCGACGACGGCCACGACAGCCAGGATCGTCGTCGGCAGCCCGACGTTCAACCACAGTTCCAGATAGCCATTGTGGGCTTGATTGATGACCCCCTTCGGCACTTCGCCGAGCCACGTGCCCGGCTCCAGATTGCGCAGCGGATCGTTGAAATCGCCGACGTCCCAGAAGGCGCCATAGCCGTGGCCGAGCCAGAACCGCGTCTGGGCGGTGCGCCACGCGAAGGCCCATAGCTCATCGCGACCCGTGAAGGAGGCATCAGCCACAAACAGTCCGAGGGCGCGCGCGACATCGAAGTCGGAAAAGACCAGGATGGCGATGACACCGACGCCAGCCCCCAGCAGCAGCAGGCGCCGTGCGGCAGTCTCAGCGATCATGAACAGCACCGTCACACCGAGGGCGAGAACGGTCAGCGCCATCGACGTCTTGGAGCGTGACAGCACGAGGAACAGCACCGACACCCCGATCCCCAGCCAGCCCCGCACCAACGCCGCGCGCCCCTCGGCCGCCGCCGTCCAGGTCACGCCGATCACCACCGCCAGCATCGAGACCTCGCCGGCGATGTTCTTCTGCCCCAGCAGCCCATGCACGCCGATGCTGGAAATCGCCTGCGCCGGCCAGATCACGGTGGCGACCAGATTGAGTACCACCACCCCGCTCATCGTGGCGAACACCAGAGTGTGGACATCGCGCAGGCTGCGTGTGCCGGCTGCGATGCCAAGTGCACCGGCAGTCAGCAGCGCCAGGACCAGGGCGCGGCGCAGCGTCAGGGCCGGAAACTCCGACCACGCAATCGAGCCGAGGATGATGGCGAGGACCATGAACAGCGGCCCATTCGCCATCACGCAGGCGAGCGCACGGCGTCGGTTCAACCAGATCAGCGCCAGCCCCAGCCCGCCGATCCCCAGCACAATGAATCGCTCGAGCGGATTGCCCTCGGCCCTTTCGACGTTCGACGTGACGTTGAGCGGCTGCGTGCCCACAAAGGTGAACAGCATGAAGGCCACCAGCAACAGCCGGTGGAGGCTGTCGTGCCAGCGCGGCAGCATGCGGCCATCGACCGGCCCGCTTGCCGCTGGAGCAAACGGGCGCAAGTCTGCAGTCATCAGCGTATTCGACATGGTCAGCGTCGGGGTCCCGATTTTGTGAGCGTACGGGTCGGCAATGCCGCAAGCCGCCCCCTCATAGCATCGCGCCGCGGTTGCGCGCGCGCCACATGACGGCAGGGTAAATCCGGCCCGGCCGGCCCTTCCGCGCGTCCGCCAAGTCTGGCATAGGACATCAACGATCAGGCGTCGACCAGGGGGCGGACCGAGGGGGCATGCTGACACTTCTGTTCGATGGCATCGCCTCCGGCATGGTGCTGTTCATACTAGCCTCCGGTCTCGCGGTAACACTCGGATTGATGAACTTCATCAACCTTGCACACGGCGCCTTCGCGATGGCGGGGGGCTATGCGACCGTGCTGCTGACCACGCACGCAGGCGTGCCGTTTCTTGCGAGCCTGCCGCTGGCGTTCCTCATCGCGGCAGCCCTCGGCGCCCTATTCGAGCGCACGCTTTACGTGCACCTCTACGCCCGGCCCCATCTCGATCAGGTGCTTTTTTCGATCGGTCTGGTCTTCATGGCCGTCACCGCCGTCGACTATGTCATGGGCGCCCAGCAGCGCTACGCCGAGGTGCCGGGCTATCTCAAGGGCCGGGTCGAACTGTTCGGGGTCGGCCTCGGCCGCTATCGCATTTTCATCATCGCGGTGTGCGGCGCGGTCGCGTTTGCCTTGCAGTTGATCCTCGGCCGCTCGCGCTTTGGGGCGCAGTTGCGTGCAGCCGTCGACGACGCCCGCACCGCCCGCGGCCTCGGTATACCGGTCAGCCGCATCTTCACCATCACATTCGCGGTGGGCTCGGGCCTGGCTGGCCTCGGCGGCGCGCTGGGCGCTGAAATCCTCACGCTCACGCCGACATTCCCGCTCAAATATATGATCTCGTTCCTGATCGTCGTTACCGTCGGCGGCACATCGAGCATTACCGGCCCGTTCCTTGCGGCCCTGCTGCTGGGCATCGCCGACGTATTCGGCAACTATTATCTGCCCGAGATTGGCGCGTTCGTGACGTATCTGCTGATGCTCACCGTCTTGATGATCAGGCCGCAGGGCCTTTTTGCGCGGCCACGCTGAGGACGCGCCATGCAGACCACCCCATTTGCGATCCCATCGAAAGCAGCCGGCGCCGGGCGCACCTTTGCACTCGAAGCGCTGTTCTGGGCCGCCGCCGTCGCCGCCATTTTCCTGGCGCCACGACGCCTGCTGCTGCTCAACGAGATCGCCATTCTCGGCTTGTTTGCGCTGTCGCTGGATCTGGTGCTGGGCTACGCCGGCATCGTCTCGCTGGGGCACGCCGCGTTCTTCGGCCTTGGCGCCTATTCGGCCGGCCTGTTGCTCTTGCATGTGACGACCAACCCGCTGTGGGCCTTGTTCGCTGCAGCCCTTTCCGGCGGGGTTCTCGGCTTCGCCACCTCGTTTCTCGTGCTGCGCGGCACCGATCTCACGCGCCTGATGGTCACGCTCGGCGTATCGCTGCTCCTCGGCGAGGCCGCCAACAAGTTGCACGACCTCACAGGCGGCGCCGACGGCTTGCAGGGCATCACCGCGGCCCCGGTGTTCGGCCTGTTTCGCTTCGATCTGGCCGGCCACACGGCCTATGTGCTGAGCCTTGCCATGCTGTTCGCCTGCGTCCTGGTCGCCCGTCGCATCACCGCCTCGCCGTTCGGCATGACGCTGCGGACCATTCGCGACAACCCCTTGCGGGCGGCCGCAATCGGCGTGCCGGTCACCCGCCGCCTGGTCGCGGTCTATACCATTGCGGCCCTCTTCGCCGGGCTCGCCGGCGGGCTGCTGGCGGTCACCACGCAGTTCGTCTCGCTCGATGTGTTCGACTTCGCACGCTCGGCCGACGTGATGCTGGTCCTCATCCTCGGCGGCACCGGCTATCTCTATGGTGGCCTGCTCGGCGCCGTTGCCTTTAAGGTGCTTCAGGACGTGATCTCGACGCTGACGCCGCAGTACTGGCGCTTCTGGATCGGGTTGCTGTTGGTGGCGCTGATGATCGCCGGCCGCGACCGTCTCGGCGCGGTGTTCAAGCGTGTGCCCCGCGCCGGAGGCCCGTCATGAACGCGACGCTCCCCGCGCTCGAAACCCAACACCTGAACAAGCAGTTCGGCGGCCTCGTGGCCACACGCGATGTGTCGTTCACGCTGCTGCGCGGCGCGCGCCACGCGCTCATCGGCCCCAACGGCGCCGGCAAGACCACCTTCGTCAACCAGCTTTCCGGCGTGCTGCAGCCCTCGTCCGGCAGCATCGCGCTCTATGGCCAGGATATCACCCGCCTCCGCCCCGACCTGCGCGTCCGCGCCGGCCTCGCCCGCACATTTCAGATCAACCAGCTGTTCCGCGATCTCACGCCACGCGAAACGCTCGGTATCGCGGTGGCTCAGCGCCTCGGCAGCGGTGGCCGGCTCTGGCGCAGCTTCGCCCGCGACCCCGCAATCGCTGCTGAAAGCGCTGCATTGCTGGCCGAATTCCGCTTGGACGACGTGGCTGATACGCGCACCGCATCACTCGCTTACGGCAAGCAGCGCCTGCTCGAAATCGCGCTGGCTATCGCCGCGCGGCCAAAGGTGCTGCTGCTCGACGAGCCCGCCGCCGGAGTGCCCGAAGACGAACGGCATGAGATCCTCGGCGTCGTCAAGGCGCTGCCCGCCGACGTCGCAATCCTTCTCATCGAGCACGATATGGACCTCGTCTTCGCCTTCGCCGATCGCATCTCGGTGTTGGTCGAGGGCGCGCTGCTGGTCGAAGGCACGCCAGCCGAAATCGCCGCCGACGCCCGCGTCAAAGCCGTCTATCTCGGGAGCAGCGATCATGGCTGAGGCCGGGCCCCTGCTTGCCGTCGACGATCTCGTGTCGGGCTATGGCGAGGCGGTCGTCGTCGATGGCCTGAGCCTCGCGCTGGCGCCGGGGCAGTCGATGGCGGTGCTCGGTCGCAACGGCGTCGGCAAGACCACGCTGCTCAACTCCATCATCGGCGTGACACGGCGCATGCGGGGCCGCATCCATCTCGGCGGCGTCGACATCACGGCTCTGGCGCCCGAGCGGCGCGCGCATGCCGGCATCGGCTGGGTGCCGCAGGAGCGCAACATCTTCCGCTCGCTCACCGTCGAGGAGAACCTCGTCGCTATCGCACGGCCCGGACCCTGGACGCTGGAGCGCGCCTACACCCTGTTCCCGCGCATTCGCGAGCGTCGCGCCAATCTCGGCGGCCAGTTGTCGGGGGGCGAGCAGCAGATGTTGGCCATCGCGCGCGCGCTGATTCTCAACCCGTCCCTGATGCTGCTGGATGAGCCGACAGAGGGCCTCGCCCCGATCATCGTCGAGGAGTTGATGGCGACCCTGGCGCGTCTGGTGCGCGATGAGGGGCTATCCATGCTCATCGTCGAGCAGCACGCCCAGCGCATCCTCGGCCTGACGCACCACGCCATCATCCTGGAGCGCGGCCGCATCGTCTGGCGTGGCGCCAGCGCCGCACTCGCCGCCGATCAAGCCACCCTCGACACGCACCTCGGCGTTACCCAACGCGCACCGTGAAGCGGCCCGTCGTCACCTGTCGATGTAACGACTCGTCGGGCCGATCGGCGCAAAGATCGTCATGCGGACATCGAACTCGGTCGCCCGCTTGGGCGCGTCAACGCCCGAGACGCGACAGCCGCTGTCGGTCCCGCAGGTAATACCCGACCAGTCCGTGCGCGCAAACCGCGGCGCGCCGTCCGCAAAGCCGTCGGCGTTTGTTTCGCTTGTTGCGGCCATTGCGGCTCCCGTTGGACGGATCTCCAGCGCCTGGACGATGGCCGGCGGCGCCCTATCGCAGGCGGCCACGCACACCACGCACGCCCGCTCAGCCCGACACACCGCCGCGGCCTGCCGGCCCGACACCTGGCCGATCACCGCCGAGGGCGCGCGCTCGAGCACCGCCGGCGGCGGATTGGGCGGGGCCGACGGGCGGGGCAGCGCCGTCGCAGCAGGCCAGCGGATCGGCGGCATCTGCGCATCCGCGCCGCTGGCGCCCGCCGCAACTGCGAGCACAATCAACAGGGATCTGAAGGTCCAGACATGACGCATGGGCGGTTGCCGCTACCGGGGGTGGCCTCTTCTGCCTGAACGTCTCATATCCGTCGGATTTTACCAAAAGACTTCCCATTGGCTGGTGAATATCCGACGAAGGGTCCGCCGGAGCGCCCCGTCCCGTCACCTGCGGTTGTCGCATACATGCCCCCCTCGCACGGAAATTGCGTCCGCCAATTGCCTATGCCAAATCCGTACAGCTCGTTTTCGCCCCCGACCAGCAGTGAGGCCCCATGGTTTCCATCCGTCCGACACTCAAGCGCCTGCCGCCCTGGGGCGCGACGCTCGCCATCGCGTTAACCCTCGCCCTCGGGGCCACCGCGCCCGCCGCCGCCAAGACCTTCAAAGAGATGTTCCCCGGCACCGAAATCAAGAACGACAAGGCCCGCGAGCTCGTCGAGAGCATGGACTACCAGCAAGGACCCGTCGCGCTCGGCGTCGGCGGCGTCAAGCTCGACGTGCCGCCGAAGTACTACTTCCTCGGCCCCGGCGAGGCGCGCAAGACGCTAACCGAGATCTGGGGCAACCCGCCCGCCGCCGCCAACGGTGTGCTCGGCATGCTGCTGCCCGCCACCAAGATGCCGATCGAAGACACCTGGGGCGCCGTCATCCGCTTCGACGACGACGGCTACGTGTCCGACGACGAGGCCAGCAAGATCAACTACACCGACCTTCTCAAATCCATGCAGGAGAGCACGGACGAGGCCAGCACCGAACGGGAAAAGGCCGGCTTCGGCTCCATGAAGCTGCTCGGCTGGGCCTCGCAGCCCTACTACGACGACAAGACCAAGAAGTTGCACTGGGCCAAGGAACTGGAGTTCGGCGGCAAGGCGCCGCATACCTTGAACTATGACGTGCGCGCGCTCGGCCGCAAGGGCGTACTCAAGATCAACTTTGTCGCCGACATGGGCGACTTGCCGGTCATCCGCTCGGTCATCCCGGATGTGATGGACATGACCCAGTTCGAGCAGGGCAGCCGCTATACCGACTTCATTCCGGGTTCCGACAAGGTTGCTGCCTACGGGATTGGCGGACTGATCGCGGGCAAGCTGCTGGCCAAGGCGGGCCTGCTTGCCGGGCTGCTGGTCTTCCTCAAGAAGGGCTGGATCATCATCGCCGTCGCGCTCGGCGGCGTCTCGCGTCTGGTCGGCCGCTTTTTCCGCAAAAAGGAATAGCGGCCGCGCGGGGCGCCCGTCGAGACAGCGCCGCCACACCAGCCAGAGCCGTGCGGACGATGCGCCGTGACAAGGTGCCCACCAATCGGCGGCACACGTGTCGCCACGGGATACGACCGATGCGCCGCACGCAACGGGCAGCCAAAGGTCGGCGAAAGCGATTGACAGAGGGGGGTCTGCTTCTCATAAAGGCGCCGCATGACCCGCCGGTTCAGCGGGGCATGGTCGCGTTGGCGACATCCGGCCGCAACCGGCTGCCGGAAATGAACCATCAGACACGGCTCTCGCCGTCAAAAGCGGCAAGACCGGACAGCGCGTCGGGCGCGTGTTACGGGTGGGTGCCCGAGTGGCTAAAGGGGGCAGACTGTAAATCTGCTGGCTCGCGCCTACGCTGGTTCGAACCCAGCCCCACCCACCATTCTTGATTGTCCATGCCGACACGCGTAGCCGCGAGCCGGCCGGCATGGACGGGCGTTGACTGGTACGTGCAGCAGGCCGTTTGTGGCGGCCGGCTCCCCGCTGAGGAGCAGTGACGAACAATGAAAATTGCGGGTGTAGCTCAATGGTAGAGCAACAGCCTTCCAAGCTGATGACGAGGGTTCGATTCCCTTCACCCGCTCCAGTCTTCTGATCGACTGAAGATCGAAACGCTCTCCAACAAGGAGAGCCAATCCATGAAATTACCAATCATTACAAGCCTTTCCGGCGAAGGCAGGGCTATGCTTGGCGCGCACTGCCAGTGCATCACCCCGGCAGAGCAAGGAAAACGTCTAACAAATCGTCTAACAAAACGTCTAACACGTCGGCGCCGCATGTCCGATTTTCTGACCCGCCGCAATGGCATTTGGTACTTCGTCCGCCGCGTCCCCGCGACGGCATCCTACGGCCCACAAAACGGGGAGCCGCCGACGACGTTCCAGACGGCAGCCATCCCGGGCATGTTTTTGGGGACGTCTCCGCAGTCGGCTCAGGTTTTGGGCGCCCCACACACTGTCGAGCCACGCACCAAGCAGGCGGCCTAACCGATCAATTCCCATGGCACCTGCGTGCATGGCCCGCGGTTCAGTTCAATCCGGCTTCAATGAGGTCGCCGATGGAGCCAGCCGCGTGTCCACAGCCAGCGACCACACA
>JANYHP010000112.1 GCA_025359005.1 Hyphomicrobiaceae bacterium
AATGCCGGCAGCGACGACACTATCGGAGCACGTCGGCACGCGGCCGGTGTGGGCGCAGGGCTCGAGCGTGACGTACATGGTTTGGCCGCGCGCGCGCGCGCCGGCCCGCACTAGTGCTTCTTTCTCGGCGTGCGGCCGACCGCCCGGTTGCGTCCAGCCGCGCGCGATCACTTCGCCCGTCGCCTCATCGGCGATGACCGCGCCGACCGCCGGGTTGGGCGCGGTGTTGCCCAGGCCCCGCCGCGCCATCGCGAGCGCCACGGCCATCATGGCACTGTCGAAGGCGGCATCGGCCATGGCGGGCATTGCTCAATGTTTCCGGTCGGGGGGGACGCGCGCGGGGACGATCGCCGGCGTCGTTTCGAGCCCGTGCGCAAGATCGCCCAGAACCTCCTGGAAGTCTGCCGCCTCGCGGAAATCGCGGTAAACAGAGGCGAAGCGGATGTAGGCCACGGGATCGGCCCCCTTCAGCGCCTCCATCACCAACTCGCCAATCGCCGAGGAGGGGATTTCCGGCTCGCCCATGCTTTCGAGCTGGCGCGCGATGCCCGACACCATGCGTTCGATCCGCTCGGGTTCGATGGGGCGCTTGCGCACTGCCGTTTCCACCGAACGTAGCAGCTTGTCGCGATCGAAGGCAACGCGGCGGCCGGAGCGCTTGATGACCACCAGATCGCGCAACTGCACGCGCTCGAACGTGGTGAAGCGGCCACCGCAATCCTCACAGACGCGGCGCCGGCGGATGGCCTGGCCTTCGTCGCTCGGGCGGCTGTCTTTGACCTGCGTCTTCTCGGACGCACAGAAGGGGCAGCGCATGGCATCTCCGGATGGTGTGGCGGCAGAGATGCCCTGCGTCGACGGCGAGCGTCAAGGGTTGCACGCGATGCCATCGATGCCACAACGTCCCGCGAAGGCTATCCAAAGGCCTCAGGCCAATGGCTGCTTCCAAGGGCAGCAGCGCCCTTTGGCTTTCGTGCGCCGCGCACCACCGCACGCGGTACTCCCGCACGCGCAACAGGGGACAGGTCTGCCGCGCGTCTTGCTTTGGCCGCGAATCGCACGCATCGCTCTCGATACAATGAATCCCGCTGCGAGGTTTCTTTGCGTCGAACCGTTCATCTGAGACAGACGTGCGTGGCCTTTGCAGCCGTGGCTTTTGCGGCGCCGGCGCTGGCTGGCGACCCGCTCTCGCCGTTTGCCGACGACGCGCCGCCGCCGCCCATGGCCACGCAGCGTGCCCGGACGCCCGCGGCTGCACCCTCGGACGGATACTGGCGGCCGGTCGTGCGTCCCTGGCACACGATCGTGGTGCCGGCGCCTGTGGACCGACGCGTCACGACGGGGTCACTTCCGCCGGTGGCGCCCGCGACACCAGCGGCGGCTGCGACGCCACCAGCACCGAACGCGCACGCCACCTCGCCGCCGGCCACGGCGCGACCACTGACGGGCTACGCCCACGAACTCGGCGGTATCGCGTCGTACTACTGGCAGGATCAGATGACCTCGTCGGGCGAACGCTTCGACCGGCGCGGCCTTACTGCGGCGCATAAAACATTGCCGCTCGGCACGCGCGTGCGCGTGACCAACCTCGCCAATGGCCGCAGCATTGTGGTGCGCATCAACGACCGCGGGCCGTTCAAGGGCGGCCGCGTCATCGACTTGTCGGAAGCCGCCGCCGAGCAGATCGCCATGACCGGCGCAGGCCTTGCGCGCGTGGCGCTCGAAGTGGTGCGCTGAGCCGCGAGGCACGCACAGGCCGGTCAACCCAACAGGGTACGGGCGACGCGGGCCGAGTTGGGTCGCGCTGGAACGCTTGACCCAACCGACATGAGAGCGTCGTTACCGCGTCAGAAAAACGCCTGCAGGCCGGTGATGGCGCGACCGATAATGAGGGCGTGCACGTCGTGCGTGCCCTCGTAGGTGTTGACGGTCTCGAGGTTCGCCGCGTGGCGCATGACGTGATATTCAGCCTGGATGCCGTTGCCGCCGTGCATGTCGCGCGCCATGCGGGCGATGTCGAGCGCCTTGCCGCAGTTGTTACGCTTCATGACCGAGATGGCCTCGATGGCCAGCTTGCCCTCGTCCATCAAGCGCCCGATACGCAGCGAACCCTGCAGCCCCAGCGCGATTTCCGTCTGCATGTCGGCCAGCTTCTTCTGCACCAACTGCGTCTGCGCCAGCGGCTTGTTGAATTGCTTGCGATCGAGCGTGTATTGACGGGCACGCGCCATGCAATCTTCTGCGGCCCCCATTGCACCCCACGAAATGCCGTAGCGGGCGCGGTTGAGACACCCGAACGGCCCCTTTAGACCTGACACGTTGGGCAGCAGTGCGCTTTCCGGCACGACGACGCCGTCCATCACGATCTCGCCGGTGATCGAGG
The DNA here is from genome assembly GCA_025359005.1 of Hyphomicrobiaceae bacterium. Classification (GTDB taxonomy): domain Bacteria; phylum Pseudomonadota; class Alphaproteobacteria; order Rhizobiales; family Hyphomicrobiaceae; genus JABFRJ01. Next base: position 2,384 of record JANYHP010000112.1, read on the forward strand.
CACGCAACGACAGCTTGCCGCCGATTTTCGGCGCACTGAGGCCCTTCATCCCCTTCTCAAGTATGAAGCCGCGGATCTCGTTGCCGTGCGCGGCACTCTTGGCCCAGACGACGAACACGTCGGCGAACGGGGCGTTGGAAATCCACATCTTCGAGCCGGTCAGGCGATAGCCGTCGGATACTTTCTCCGCCCGCGTCTTCATGCCGGCTGGATCAGAACCGGCATCGGGCTCGGTGAGGCCGAAGCAGCCGACCCAGGCGCCGCTGGCGAGCTTGGGCAAATATTTCATCCGCTGCTCTTCCGAGCCGTAGGCGTAGATCGGATGCATCACCAGCGACGACTGCACCGAATTCATCGA
>JANYHP010000135.1 GCA_025359005.1 Hyphomicrobiaceae bacterium
GGCCTTGATGCGCCTGATGATGCAGCTGTCGTGGATGTGGCCGGGCCTCAGCTGGCCGTACACTCCGTCGACTACTTTCGCGCGATCGTCGATGACCCCTACATCTTTGGAAAAATAGCCGCGACGCATGCGCTGGGCGACATTTTTGCCATGGGCGCGGAGGCGCAATCCGCACTCGCCATTGCTACCGTCCCCTTCGGCCTTGAAAGCAAGGTCGAAGCCGAACTGTCGGCTATGATGATGGGCGCTAACGAAGTGCTGCGCGACGCGAATTGCGCGCTTGTCGGAGGGCACACCAGTGAAGGCGCCGAACTCGCGCTCGGCTTCTCGGTCAACGGGCTGATCGCGCCCGATAGGGTGACACGCAAGGGCGGGCTGGTTGCTGGTGACGTGCTCATCGTCACCAAGCCGATCGGCACTGGCACGCTGCTGGCAGCAGACATGCGCGGCAAAGCGCGGGCACGATGGGTGACGGCCGCACTCGAGCACATGACGACAAGCAATCGGATCGGTGCTGAAATTCTACGCGACCACGACGTGCACGCGGCAACAGATGTCACCGGTTTCGGGTTGCTGGGGCATCTGGTTGAAATGGTGCGGGCCGCGGGCGTGGACGCGACGTTGGATCTGGCAGCAGTGCCACTGCTGGAGGGCGTCCGTGAGACCATCGCGATGGGGATCTACTCGTCGCTACAGCCACAGAACGTGCGCCTGAGGCGCGCTATTCGAAATCTGCCTGAGGCCGGCGAAGACCCACTCTACCCTGTGCTGTTCGACCCGCAGACGGCGGGCGGTTTGCTGGCTTCGGTGCCAAAGGAGCGTGCTAGCGCCTGTATCGAGGCTTTACGGGCTGCCGGGTACAAGCACGCGGCAGTGATCGGAACGGTTATTGCGCGCTCGCAGGAACTTGAACCCATTGTCATTCGCCTTGGTGCCTCGAACGGTCCACAGTCATTCGTAGTCGCTAGTCCGAGCAGGTCGGATGCACCCATCTCGGCGGGGATTTCAGAAGATGCGCACGAACCCGTTTTATGACACCCTGCTGTTCTTGATCGGGCAAACACCTGACCACGACGGCAGCGGTGTGCGTTATCTGCTCGTTGCCCTCTTCTGGGCGCTTGCGATTGCCGGGTTGGTTATCGCCAAACGCAACTGGGACGCCGATCCAGCGCAGCGCACGACGACGCATCTCGCCAATTGGTTCATGCGGACGTTTATCGGCTACATGTGGTTCCAAGGCTCGCTGTGGAAGCTGCCGCTGCCGATTTCAGGTGGCTTCAAGTACTGGACCGAGGAGATTTCGAACTATGCAGCCTTTGGGTTGCATCGCTCGCTCGTCACGACTGTCTATCTTCCCCTCATCGGCCTGATCAACCCGATCGTGTTCTTCACCGAACTGTCGCTGGGCGTTGCCTTCATTCTCGGCTTTTTGGTGCGCCCCATGGCGGCACTGGGCATCCTGTTCGTCGTCCACTTGTGGCTCGGGCTCTATCAGCACCCGCACGAGTGGCCGTGGCAGTACGTCTTCTTGATGTTCACGCAGGCAATGTTCCTGGTGCACAATGCCGGCCGCAGCCTGGGCCTTGACGCAACACTCACGCGCGAACCGTTCGGGCCGTTTGCTGGCAACGGGAAGATCGCAGCGGCTTATCGCAGGTTTTCCTGAGGCTCGCGCCTCAGCGTGGCGGCAAGGCGGAAAAACGTGGTGGTGATGACCCAAGCGGCCTTCGTCACCACGCGCACATTGCCTGATACCTTCGAGATGCCACCTTGGCGGCGTCGTTGACCGACAGGAAGTTCGACGATCCGCAAGCCGCTTGCTGCCGCGCGCATCTGCATTTCGAGGTTCCAACCGAACGTTTCATCGCGCATGCCGAGGCGATCGAGCGATGTGCGCGAGATGGCGCGGAACGGCGACATGTCGGTGAAGCGAACGCCGTAGACCAAGCGAATGAGCAATCCCGCCAGATGACCGGCGATGATTTGCGGTCCGGAAAGCGCGCCAGGCTCACGATCTCCAGAGAGCCGCGTGCCATGTACAAAATCGGCTCGACCGGTGAGGAGCGGATCCAACACCAATGGAATGTTCTCCGGCCGGTCGCTCCCGTCGCCATCCATGAATAGCACGATGTCTGTCGTCGCCGGCAGCTGAGCGAGACCGGATTGAATTGCGCGGCCATAGCCGCGGCGCGTCTCGACAACGACCGTTGCACCCGCCTCTTTGGCATTGGTCACAGTTGCGTCCGCAGAGTTGCCATCCACAACGATGATCGTGCGTATGCCGATATCGCGCACAGCGCGAACCATCGGTCCGATCGCTTCCGCCTCGTTGAAGCAGGGCACAATCAGCGCGACATGCGCGTAGCGGATTTCGCCGGCTGTCGCGTCCATCGCTTTCACAGGCTCCAACGTAAGCCGCAGCTATTGCAGGCTTTTGCGGGATTGTCTGACTGGATTGCCGCGCGAAATGCCTGATAGGCAGGACCATTCCAGATCTGCGTCAATGTCGTTTGCGTTGCATCGCCGAGGGTGTAATTTTCATAGCCCTTCTGAGAAAATGGCGCGATGCAGCACGGTAGCGCGCGGCCGTTGGCGGTGAAATACATGACCGTCCACGGCCGCCGGCAGAGTGCCCAAGGGTTCTTGTCGGTCGATTTTTTCAGGCTGGTGCCGGGCTCGGATGCGCCGGACGCATTAAAAAATATGCCGAGCGCCTTAGCCTGCGATTCGGCCGCAGCGATGTACCCTGCCTCTTCCTGCGACAAATGCTCGAACAGTGCTTGGTCGGGGCGCGCCTTACCTATGGCGCCCTCGTCGAAGAATACGAGCCGCTGCAGATGGACTTCCCTAACGCCGATATCGTGAGCCACCGCCACGAAATCTGGCAGCTGAGCGATAGTCTCCTTCATGCCGGTCAGCCAAAGCGAGACTGTCGGCGTGGTCAGCTTTTCGCGTGCCTGCATGTCTGTGAACGCGCGCACATTCTTGAGAATGCGATTGAAGAAATCCTTGCCGCGGACCGCCAGGAACGTTTTGGCATCCGCCGCATCAAGCGACACGCGCAACTCATCAAGGCCGGTATCGACGAGTTCGCGGCCCTTCTTGGCGGTCAGCAACGTGCCGTTGGTGTTGAAGAGTACGTAGGCGCCGCGATCCTTGAGGTAGCGGATCATGCGCGGCAGATCCTTGACCATCATCGGCTCGCCGACGCCGTGCAACACCACGCGTGAAATATTCGGCACCTGATCGACGATGCTGGTAAAAAGCGCCCAGCTCATGTCGGCCGGCGGCTCGAGTTCTTCGTAGGTGCGCGGACAGGTGGTGCACAGCAGATTGCAGCGGTTTGTTGTCTCCAGATAGAGGCAGACCGGACCTTTCTCAGCGACGACAGCATCGGCCTTAACCGCCTCGTGGTAGCGGCGCGGATCGATGCGGGTGGCCGCGGCTTTTGTCGTCGTCGTCATCGCGCATCGGCTCCAGAGGTGAGCATGAGGCTTCTTATGGCCCGAGAATGCCAATCCCAAAGAATGGCAAACAGGGTCGTGCTGTGGAAGATGAATTGCCGGTGGCCGTAGTCCGGAACGACGTCGTTTGGAATGACGTCGTGCATCTGTAGTCCGCCGACAGTGATCACCCAGAGCGTGGCTGAGTGCGGATAGAAGGCAAGAAACGGCACAGCTGCGAGATAATACCATGGATAGTGCGGCGTCAGTAGAACAAGGAAGACCGTGACCAAGAGCGCCAGCGCCTCGATGGTCGCGCGGTCGGACCGGTCTGTACGGAAGGCGAAGCGGAGTGCCAGTGCTCCAAAGCCAAGCACAGCGGCCACAAGATAAACCCTGCCGAGGCCGGGAATAGGCCCGGTGACGGCCTGCAGAAGATCTGGATACCAGAAGCCGCCACCGGCTTTGTAGCCTTCTTCAGCGACGTATCCTGTGGCGAAGCCGAAAACCTTCGCGCCGACAGAAAGGTAGGGCAGGTAGAGCAGAGCACCGGCGGCAAGTACTGCGGCTGGCATGCGCAGGTCCCATGGTTTCCAGAATACTGGTAGCGCCACGATCGCAATCGGCTTGATGAGCGTGGCAATCGCCACGACGACGGCACCGGGAATGGAGCGCTTCGTCACGAACACCCAGACGCCGAGCAGCATGCACCCGGTCATAGCGGCGTCGATGTGTGCGTTGCCGGCGATTTCCCAGAGCGCGAGCGGATGCCACGCCGCGGCGGCAATACGTTGCGGCGGCAGGTCGAGGCGGCGCAGGATGTCGAGGAGGCAGGCTAAGCCCAGAGCCTCGAATGCCACCATGCTCAGCTTCATAGCCAAGACGCTTTCGCTGACGCGCGTGGTCAGAAAAAACAACATCTGGCCGGCTGGCGGATATATCGTCGGCGCGTAGTCGGCACGATTGATGTTGGGATAGATGGTGGCGTCGCGGAGGGCCGCGAGTTCGGACGCAGCGGGCACAAACCGAAACGGATTGATGCCGTGGCCTTGCACGCGACCGTCCCAAATGTAGCGATAGAGATCGCTCGATAGATAGGGGTCGGCGAACAGGAACGGCACGCGCATCAGTGCGGCGCTGCCGAGGATGATCCACAGCGCACGCTGCGTGTCGACGCCGTGATCGGCGGTCGATGCCCATGCTGCCAGCACCGCAGTGAGGACAGAGATAGAACAGAAGCCCCAAAAGCCTGCCGCAGAGTGCACCTGCGTTGCGAACATAGACAGCAGGATCAGTCCGGCAGCCACCAAGCCGAGCCGGGAGCCCTCTTGAGCAGGTGATGCATGAACTGGCGTCATCTCCGCGCTCGCCGCGAGAGGTGCGCTGAAACCTTGCGCTCGAGCTCGGGGTGCGCGGCCAGGAATTTGCGCGTGTAGTGCGCCTCGCCGCCGCTCAGCGCGACGCCGTTAAAGGTGATCTGTTCGCCGCGCAATTCCGCCAGCAGCATGGCCAGTGTCTCGACCTCGTCAACGTCATACCAGGGAGCGAGTGTAACCAGCGGCAGGCTGATTTCGGCAGCGCGTGCCGCAGACGCTTTGAAAACTTCGGACGTACTCCATGGAATATCTGCAAACAGGTGCTCGTGGGCCCGCTTCATGCCGATCAGATAATAACCGCCGTCGGCTGCGGGGCCGAGAACAACCCGGTCGCCGGGTTGTCGTAGTGCCGTGATGGCCTCTGCAAGAAATCGTGGCGGGAGGGTCGGACTGTCAGCATTCACGAGTACAACGCAATCGTGCCCGGTCGACAAGAAGTGCTGCGCTGCGCCGAGCAGTACGACACCAAGCGTGGCGTCCCGACGACAGAGCATTTCGAAGCCAGGAGGCAGAAATGCACGCAAGCGGGCCTCGGACCCTTCAGGCGCGAAAACCGCATAGCCCTTGGCCACTGATGCCGGAGCGATTGCCTCGATCGTGGCGGCAATGTCGCGCAGAAATGCTGCGGCAAGATCGGCCGCGCCCTGAGCACCGACAAGCGGGATCATGCGCGTCTTGCTATGGCCGGGCGTGGGTGTTTTGCAGATGATACCCACTGCTGCGGTTGCGGTTACGATACTTGGAGATCGCGTCATTTTTCTCGATCTTGATCCGATCCTGCTGCTCAACAGGCACGCGTGCAAACGCTCGCGACCGCGGAGCGATTT
>JANYHP010000139.1 GCA_025359005.1 Hyphomicrobiaceae bacterium
GCGCTCTAGTGCAGCGCATCTGACGTTTGGTACCCGTTTGCGGCAAGACTGGTGACCAAACGTCAGATGCAAAAGCTGCACTAGAAACCTAATGTTGCTAGTGTTCCTTATGGCGCTGACATTTGCTCACCAACATGCCGCGAAAGGAAGCAAATGTCAGCGCCGGAACACTAGCCCTTCGTTTGTCGCATTTTCTGCACCAAACCGGTGTCCACTTTGGTGGAAAATGCTCTGGCGCGGCGTCCATCGGACAACTCGGAGCATCCCCGCGCCATGGCCGCCGTCACCGTCACGCCGCTCGCCATTCCCGAGGTCTGCCTCGTCAGCATGCCGCGCTTCGGCGACGGCCGCGGCTTCTTCTCCGAAACCTACAACGCCGAGGCTTACGCGGCGGTCGGCATCGCGCTGACGTTCGTGCAGGACAATCATTCGCGCTCGGCGGCGGCCGGCACGGTGCGTGGGCTCCACTATCAGTCACCCCCCTTCGCGCAGGCTAAGCTGGTCCGCGTCGTGCGTGGCCGCATTCTCGACGTGGCCGTCGACATCCGCCGCGCGTCGCCGACGTTCGGCCAGCACGTCACCGCGGAACTCAGCGCCGAGGCCTGGACGCAAATCCTGGTGCCCGTTGGCTTTGCGCACGGCTTCGTCACGCTCGAGCCGGACACTGAAGTTCTCTACAAGGTCAGCGCGCCGTACACGCCCGCGCACGATCATGGCGTGCTGTGGTCTGACCCGGCGCTGGCCATTCCCTGGCCAGTGACGCCCGAGGCCGCCACGCTATCGGACAAGGATCGGATGCTGTCGCCGCTTGCCGATGCGCAACCCCTCTTCCGATGACGCGCCCCATGCAGCGCCCCATCAAGGCACGGAACGCGAGATCATGAAAACTATTCTCGTCACGGGCGGCGCGGGGTTCATCGGCGGCCATCTGGTGCGCCGCCTTGCGGGCTCCGGACGCGCCCGCGTCGTCAACGTGGACGCGATGACCTACGCGGCCGACCACCGCTTGCTCGACCCGCTGGTCGGTGGCGCAGCCTATGTGTTCGAGCAGGCCGACATTCGCGACGGCGCGGCCTTGACGGCCATATTCGAGCGTCACGCACCGGACGGCGTCATCCACCTCGCCGCCGAGAGCCATGTTGACCGCTCCATCGAAAGCCCGGCGGTGTTCGTCGAAACCAATGTGCTCGGCACGGCCCGCCTGCTGGACGCGGCGTTGAAGTATTCCGAACGCCTGGCGGCGGACAAGAAAGCCCGCTTCCGGTTCATTCACGTGTCAACCGACGAAGTGTTCGGCAGCCTTGGCGCGGACGGCTTCTTCGATGAAACGACCGCCTACGATCCGTCATCGCCCTATTCGGCCAGCAAGGCGGCGTCCGATCACATGGCGCGGGCGTGGGGGCGGACTTATGGCCTGCCCGTGATCGTCACCAACTGCTCCAACAACTATGGCCCGGCGCAGTTTCCGGAGAAGCTCATTCCCCTGATGATCCTCAAGGCGTGGCGCGGCGAGCCGTTGCCGGTCTACGGGTCGGGCGAGAACGTGCGCGACTGGCTGCACGTGGAAGATCACGCGCGCGCGCTGGAAATGGTGTTTGAGCGCGGCAAACCGGGCGAAACCTATTGCATCGGCGGGCACAACGAAGTGCGCAATCTCGATGTCGTGCACGCGGTCTGTGATCTTGTCGACCAGCGTCTCGGCGCGCTCGGCAAAGGCATCGGCGCCGGTCGGCCGCGGCGAGGCCTCGTCAGCTTCGTCACCGACCGGCCCGGCCACGATGCGCGCTATGCCATCGATGCGGGGCGCGTCGGTCGTGACCTTGGCTGGCGACCAGCGCGCACCTTCGAAGAAGGACTGGCCACAACGGTCGACTGGTATCTGGTCAACGACAGCTGGTGGCGGCCGCTTGCCGAAACGCACGCAGCCCTTGGGCGCCGCGGCTTGCGCTGACGCCAACACGCCGCTGAAAGCGCGGCAGACAAGCCTCAGCAGGCCCAATCCATGGGCGCTATGGGCGCGAAGGTCGATTGCACAAGCGCCGGCCGGCTGAAGCGATCGGGGTGTTGCAGCATTTCCGTCACCTCCGTGATGTGGACGGCCAGATCCTCGTCGAGCCGGCTCGCACGCCCGGACACGATCGCGTCAGCCAGTTCCGCCACGCCGCGCATGAAGTCCATCCGCACATGGTGGGCGCGCCCGCCGATGGGTGGCTTGCGCACCGGGCGCAGCGTGCGTCCGGGCCCGCGTCCCAGGTGCCGTTCCATCAGCCGCGCGAAGCGACCCTGCGCCACCGGCCGCAGCACGACCTGGCTGGCATAATCCCACAGCTCGCGGATTTCAATGCAGCCCTCGTCGCCGATCAACCGCATCCGATGGTCATAGGGCGCGACGATCGAGTTGGTGACGCGCGCGACCACGCCGTTGTCGAACTCCAGCATGCCGACGGAAAAGTCCGGTGTCCGGGTATGCAGCGCCGGCGTCACCTTTTTGTCGGCGATGATCTCGGCTGAAAACGACGTCACGCGCCGCACCGGCCCCAGCATCGCGGTCAGGATCATCAGCGCATAGCCTGCGTGCTCGAATGTGCAGCCGGTCTCGAATTCACCGCGCGCCGGCCAGGCCCGCCCGCTCTTGCTGATCCATGTTTGATAGTTGGCGCGATGGATCATGCCGTCGTCGAGTTCGGCGTAGACGAGACGCACGGGGCCGATTTTTCCGGCGCGTACCGCGGCCCATGCCGTCTGCGCACTTTCGCCCAGGCTGTTGCAGGGTGCCGACGCGAACCGCACGCCGGCCTCGCGCGCATGGTCGCGCAACGCCATGGCTTCCTGCGTCGTCAGCGCCAAAGGCTTTTCCGAATAGACGTGCTTGCCGGCATCGAATGCGGCGCGTGTTACCGCCGCGTGATTTTCCGGGTCCGTAAGATTGACCACGATCTGGACGTCGTCATCGCGCATCACCGCGTCCAGCGACGCGTAGGCGCGATCCCCCCAGCAGGCGGTGAACTTTGCGAGGCGATCGGCGTCGCGATCGAACACGCCGACGATGCGGAGCGCGCGCTCATGCAGGGCGAAGCAATGCCGGTATGAGTCGGCGACGTATCCGCACCCGACCACCGCAATTCCGACACGCCCGCTCATGCAGCACCTCTCCTGGCAACGGTTGGCTTTGAATCCCGTGGCGCACCGCGCATGTCCGTCCGTGCCCGGCGCTATATCATGGCCGCAGTGACGCTGGCGTGGGATGCACTGTTAAGGCTATTCTTTCAAAGCGGTTGGTTAAAGCCCCCGCCGCCTGCGCATTGACGCCGCACGGCACGGCGGAGGGCATCGATGCGCACAGTCATGAACATCCAGGTCCTGCGCGGTATCGCTGCCATGATGGTCGTCGTGCACCACGCCATCGGGCAAATTCCTGGCATCGAAAAAACCTTCGTCGGGCTGTTTGGACACGCCAACGTGTGGGCCAGCGGGGTGGACATCTTCTTTCTCATCAGCGGCTTCGTCATCGCTCTGACGATCGCCAAGCCGAAACTCAGCGTCACCGATTTCATAACCGGTCGCATCGCCCGGATCGTGCCGCTTTATTGGGTTTTCACGCTGCTGCTCGCGGCTGGCGCGCTTCTCGTTCCCTCTGCATTGAAGACCACGCAGATCACGACACCAACGCTGCTGAAATCGCTGTTCTTCATCCCGCACACCAACCTCACCTTCACCGACCAGATCTGGCCGATCCTGGTGCCCGGGTGGTCGCTGAACTACGAGATGTTCTTCTACGCCGTCGTGGCCGTGGGCCTCGTCGCCTATCGCGAGTGTCTGCTGTCCTATTTGACGACGATCTTCGTGACCCTTGTGGCCATCGGCCTGGTGTCCCGCTTCAAGGCACCGATCGCAGTCACCTACGTCGATCCGCTGATGCTGCTGTTCCTGTTTGGAACCGTGCTGGCGGCGGCACACCAGCGCGGCATCTTTGCAAGGCACGCGTGGCTCACCTGGTGCCTTCTCGTGGGCGTGCTCGTGCTGGCTGGGCCGCAGCTGTCCGCCAAAGCCGGCATGGAGACTGTGCAAGTGTTCGCGGGATGCACGCTGATTGTCACGGGTGCGCTGGCGCTTGAAGGGCAGGGCCGGGCCCTCACGGCACGCCTGCCGCTGCTGCTCGGCGACGCCTCCTACTCGATCTATCTCAGCCACCTGTTCGTGCTTGGCGCGGTGCGCGCGCTGTGGGGCAAGTTGCATCTGCCCGATACCGGCCCCGTCGCCATGACGCTGTACTTCGCCGTCGCCCTGCTGGCATGCGCCACCGCAGGCATCATCATCTATCGCACTCTCGAGCAGCCGCTGCTTACCGCCGCGCGATCACTGCAGCGCTCCGGATCGAAGCGAACCGCCCTCAACGCGCGCTGAACTCATAGGTCCAGAATGCAATGCGAATGACCGCTGGGTCGGTTCCGTCACGCGTTTCCGCGCGAGCCAACACTTGAGCGGCGAGGCCTATGATGTTGGGTCGCGCGAAGGGCTTGAACCAACCGACAACGGCGCCTCTGTGACGTCGTGAAGCGCTCCGTACGCCTCACGGCATCCGCCATCCGCTGATCAATACGCGCCGTGATGCAGCGACACACAGGTCCGCGCGATGATTTCGAGGTCGAGCCAGATCGACCAGTTCGAGACGTAGTAAAGATCGGCATCCATCCGGCCCTGCAGATCTTCCGGCGTCTTCAACTCACCGCGAAAGCCGGTGATCTGCGCCCAGCCCGTGATGCCCGGGCGCATCCGGCGCCGGAGCGCGAACAATTCATGCTGCCGCTCAAACGCCTGGTCGTGCGCCAGCGCATGCGGACGCGGCCCCACGATCGACATATCACCGAGCAGCACGTTGAGGCATTGCGGCAGCTCGTCGATGCTGGTGCGGCGCAGAATGCGACCGACGCGGGTGACGCGTGTGTCCACCTTTTTCGCTTGCGTCACCAAATCGCCATCCTCGGTCACCGTCATGGTGCGGAATTTGAAGATGCGGAAAATGCGGCCGTTCTGCCCATAACGGCGCTGGCGGAAGAACACCGGCCCAGGGCTTTCCAGCTTGATCGCCAGCGCGACGACCAGAAACAAGGGCATCAGCGCGACCAGCGCACCCGTCGCCATCACGATGTCGAGCACCATCTTCAAACCGCGCGGACGGTCCCACTCCGGGATGGAATTGATAACGTCGAGCCGCGTCTTGCCAAGGATTTTAGTCCCCTTCACCGGCAACAGCGATTGATTGAGATCGGTGCAGACGAGCAGCTCCGTCGAGAACGCCGAAAGCCGCTGCACCGCCACATGCAGCCCCGCCGTATCCGTCGCCGGCAGACCGATGATCACCTGATCATAGGCGCCGTTCTGCAACGCCTGCCGGAGGTCCGCGAGCCCGCTGTCCTCGCCTTCTGACAAGTGATCGGCGCGCAGATGGACGCAGTCGACCGCCGACGTCGGCGAGGTGCTCTGCACCAGCGCATTGAGCCGCTGGGCATAATCGGCCGTGCCATAGATGGCGACCCGATTGCGGAAACGCCCTTCCTGCAGCCGCTGGCGCAGCCAGTTCCGCACCATCGACCGTGTCACGAACAGGCCAGCGACACTGCCCACAAACCACAGCACGAACCAAGCGCGCGAGAAATAATCCGAAACCTTCAACAAGAACAGCAGGCCCAGCACGGTGAGAACTGCTAGGAAAACGCCGCCGACCAGCTTGCCGTGCACGGGCGACCGCGTCGCCAGCACATCCAGTTCGTACAGATCGAGTTGCGCGAAAAACACGTAGACGATTGCCGCCATCGCCAGCGTCACCAGCAGGTAGAATTCGCTCCCCTGCTCCGATTGCAGAACGTGGTTGATATAGATGACCTTGGCGATCATCCCGGTCACGATCACGGTGGCGATATCGCTAACGGCTGCAATCAGCGACGCCGTCCGCACGCGCTCGACGCCGATTTTAGGCCGACCACCCGCCGCCACCGCATCGCCGTCGGGACGCGACGCCGAAATTGCTGCACTGCCGTCGAACGTGTCAACAGCAGCCCCACCCTGATGATCCTGCATCGAATATTTCCGTGAACTCTTTACCCTGCGGCCGGCTTTACATCACCAATTCTGAAAGCGCTCAAGTATTCCGAACGGTCTTGCGTCGGGTGGTAGTTCGTAAGCGGCAAGTGGCCCACCCAAAGGGGTAACGTGGCCCGCCATTTTGCCACCTTACACGCAATCAACAAATTGATTTCGCACAATATAAACTGTTATCAACGATCCAACGAGAACATCCAAGGTGCTGGAAAAACTGCCGCCGCCTCATCCAATTGGATGACCCCAGAAAGTGCCTTAATAGGCCAAACGGCGCGCCCATACTTCTCAACAGACAAAAAATAGGTAACTCTGTACCGCTTTGGAGGTATACAATCCGCCCAACATCTATACTTGCACTTGTATTGCGCTGCGCTGCAGCATCCGCGGGCAGTCTGAGACCCTCACTGCGCCGCGCTGGAACCGACTTGGCTTCCCCCTACGGTCATGTTGACTGGAATGCACAGACGATGGCCTTAAGCGAGCGTCCGACGCGCGGGGGCAAGCGCCGCTGCGTCTCCCCGAAGATTCCCGCTCCGGTTGCTGACACGATGACCGCCGAAAATATGGTAACTTTCGAACCGTCCGCCCGCGCACCCGTGCCAGGCATCGCCGGGCTTGGCCTCACGGCCGTAAAGCAGCCCCTGGCCTGGATCGACGGCTGGCCGGTCAATGTGTGCAACATCGACGACACGGTCGCCGCCGCGATCGAAGCAACCGCGGCTCGGCGCCCGACGACGATCTTCACCCTCAATCTCGATCATGTCGTCAAGCTGCGGCGCGACCCCAAGTTCCGGACAGCGTATGCGAAAGCGTCCATCGTCACCGCCGACGGCGCCCCGGTGGTCTGGCTCGGCCGCTCGCAGGAGCAGTCGCTGGTCCGCACGACGGGGGCCGACCTCGTCATACCGCTGGCTAAGGCGGCCGCGCAGCACAAATTTCCGGTCGCTTTCTTCGGCGGCCAGGAGCGCGTTCTGGCCACTGCGGCCGCCCGGCTGCGCACCCTCGCAGGTGCAGACCTCGATATCGTCTATCAGGAAAGCCCGCCGATGAAGTTCGATCCGACGGGCGACGCAGCCGTCGCGGCGCTTGAGCGGATCGTCGCGTCCGGAGCGCGCATCGTCTTTGTCGCCCTTGGCGCCCCGAAGCAGGAACTGATGTCGGCCATGGCCGCCGAGCGTGGCCTGCCGCTGACCTTCGCCTGCATCGGCGCCGGGCTTGACTTCATTGCCGAAGTACAAACCCGCGCGCCGAAACTGATGCAATCGACAGGCCTTGAGTGGCTGTGGCGTTTGGCCAGCGAACCGCGCCGCCTGGCCCGCCGATACGCCGATTGTGCGGGCGTGCTGGCCGATCTCGCGGTCGTGCAACCGACTATTCGCTACATCAGCACCGTCAACAAAGTGCCCCCGCGCAGACGCAATCGACACTGAGCACGCGACTTACCCGCGTCCGAACACGAGCGTGCCCGCCTGCGCCGCGCTGCCCGTCGGGGTCGGCGGCCGGCTGAAGTCGACCACTGCCTCACGAAACGGCGATTTTTCCTGCAGAAGTGGTGACGTCTGGTCCTTGAGATGGGTCTCGAAGAACGCCGCCATGTAGGTGTCCAGGATCAACCGCAGCCGCTCCGGGCGGATCATCGGGCCGCGCCAGGGCCGCCACTGCTTCCACCGCTCCGGATCGTAAAGCTTGTTGTACAGATCCGCATGATTGGCGCCCTTGATTGCGATCCGGATGCAATCAGTCCGCTCGGCCATGATCCGATACACGATGCCGTCGCATCGCACGCGGATCTTGGCGAGATACTGCTTCATGGGATTAGCCGACGTCACCTTGTCGTAGGACGGCATGCCGCGCACACTGATGATATCGGCGAACGGCACCGGCATCGGCTGCCCGGTGGATGCGCCTTGCAGCCAGCCATCCAGGTTAACCACAGCCCGGATACGGCGCCGCGCGTCGGTCTGCGCCAGCTCGACCGCCACGGCGCCCCCGAACGATGCACCGAAAATGCCGATGCGGTTGCGGTCGAAACGGGCCAGCGCCGGCCACTCGGGCGGCGGCGCCTCCAAGGCGTCCAACAGCCGCGTGAGTTTGGCGACCTGCAGTTCGACGCGTTGCCGCACCACCGTCGTCATCCGCACCCGATCGTCTGCCGAAGCAATTTCAAACAGCGTGTCGCGCAACACCGCGTCCTCGGACGTCCGATCGAAGTCCGCCGGATCGAAGTGCACATCGTCGAGACTGACGACGACGAAACCGCGGCTGGCCAAAGCGCTGCAAATGACCGAGTTGTCTCCGCGCTCACTGCCCCACACCGGGTTGCAGATGATCAGCGGCAGCACGCCCGCATCCGTGTCGGGGTGCCAGATCCGGATCGGCGTCGGCATGAGCGCGCCGTTCGGCGTCAGCAAGCCGATATCGACATCCGTCACGCTGATGCCGAGCGGCCCCGAGGGTTGCTCCGGCATGCTCTTGGCGACCCATCCAAGGGCGATGAAGACGTGCTGCTTATTCACGCTCTAGTCCCGTCGCGATTGTTTCCGCACGGCCACCGCATCCCCCACAGCCTGCGTGCGCTGCGCTTTGGCCTCGACGACAGCATGGGGCTGCATGCACCAAGGTTCGCGGCGCCTGAGTTCCATATGGGCATCACTGCCATGCGGGCATCGTGCTGTCTGATGCAACACTGTCTGCCCAATAACAATGCGCCGGTCGGTGCATTCCCTAAATTCCGGGTCCGCTTGGTTAACCGATTTACCGCTATCGGACTTAAATATTGAATTTCGCGTCCAAAAACTCTTTGGTGCCTCAAATTCTGCGCATCGAAGGCTTGGTGGCGATGGCAAGTACAGTAACAGTCAGTGGATTAGACCAAGAACCCGTGCCCAAACCTTACCTGGATATCAGCATCGGCTGCCTGCAGCGGCACATTCGCTTGGTCGCCTACAGTGCGTTGGCCTGTGTGCTGCTCTCGCTGTGCTATCTCGTCTTGCGGCCGAGTGCATACACATCGCACAGCCGATTGCTGCTGGACCGGCGCGAATTGCACGTCGCAACCTCCGAGGCTGTCTATGTCACGTCGACGGTTTCGGTGCCGTGGGTCCAGACGCAGGTCGAGCTGCTGCGGTCGGAAACGATCGCCGCGCAGGTCGTCCAGCGGCTCAGCCTCGCGACAGACCCCGATTTCGTCGGCACGAGCCTCGGCAGCCGGTTGCGCGCCCTTTTCATGATGGGCCCGGCCGAAACGACGGCTGACGAAAAAAAGAAACTCGCCAATGCCGCTGTGCGCGCGCTGCAACGCGACATCCTCGTCAGCCGCGTCGGCGAAACCTACCTGATCGATATCTGGGTGACGGGCAAGAACGCGAACAAGTCGGCGCTGATCAACAACGAGATCGCGCACGCCTACCTGGATGCAACGGCGAAGGTCACATCCAACATGGCCGAGGGCGCGAGTGCGTGGCTGCGCGAGCGTGTGGCGGCCGCCGGCCCATCCGCCGAGGTCGTGACCGAAGCGAGCCCACCGCTTTCGCGCAATCCGCCCGGCGGCGCGCCGCTACTCGTGCTGAGCGGCTTGTTCGGCCTGCTCGCTGGCGCCGCCGCTGCCCTTGCCAAGGACTATCTCGACTCCACCGCGCGCACCCCTGAAGCCGTGACCAGCGCCCTCGGCATCGAATGCTTCGGCATCATGCCGATCGA
Organism: Hyphomicrobiaceae bacterium; assembly: GCA_025359005.1. Classification (GTDB taxonomy): domain Bacteria; phylum Pseudomonadota; class Alphaproteobacteria; order Rhizobiales; family Hyphomicrobiaceae; genus JABFRJ01. Next base: position 9,799 of record JANYHP010000139.1, read on the forward strand.
CGCGCGAGCCGCACCCGGCATAACCCCGAAGGCGTCACCACCATCGGGCGCTCAAACTGGCGCTGAGAAACTGGCGATCGCTCGCCAGGCAGCAGAACGCGCGGTCACGTCACTGCTGTTTGAACGCAATCTTCGCAACGTCGGTATCAGTTCCGAGGATCCCGACGCTGCCGGAACCGCTGCGCAGTTGCTGGCGACAGCCATCGCGGCGACTGGACGCAAGGTTCTGCTCGCAGGCCTGCCCGACACGGCGGCCAGCAAACCGGCCGCCTCCGTCAATGCGCCCCTGCCGCTCACAGCCAGTGCAGGGCCGCCGATCGTCCGTCTGCCGCTGGACGCCGCCGGTCTCTCCGCCGCGACGTTTTCCGCGAGCCCACTCGCGGACGCACTCGGGTCCGGCTCCGCCTACGATTTCGTGATCGTCGTGCTGCCGGCCCTGGCCCCGACCGCGTCAGTCAGGATCGCCGCGCATTACGTCGATGCGATCCTGCTTGTGCTGCAATGGGGCCGCACCGATCAGCACAGCATCGCCACCTTGCTTGAGCAGCAACCGGCCGTCCGCCGGAAGCTCGCCGGGTCCATTCTCAGCGATGTCGATCTGATGGTGTTCCCGACCTACACCGATGCTGCCCGCTGGATGGGCCCAGCTAAACCGGCACTCCGCGATCTTGTCACGCGCACCTTCGCGCATGACCTTGCCTACGCCGACGTCATCCGCCGGCACCTCGCCGCCAGACTCTGGAAACACTGACGCCCATGTCGATCAAGAACACGCGTGCAGCGGCTCTCGCCCTTGGCCTCGCGGCCCTGGCACAGGCTGCCCCCCTGGCCGCACAGGTCTTCCCCCTCGACGCTGGCGACAAACTGCGCATTCACGTCGAAGACTGGCCGGCGATGTCGGGCGAATATCCGATCACCGCAGACAAGAAGCTCGTGCTGCCCATCGTCGGTGACGTCGCCGTCAAGACCATGGCGACCCAGGAAATCGCCGCCGAAATTGCATCCACACTGATGCAGCGCAAGAAGCTGTCGTCGCGCCCGACGGCGATCGTTGCCGTTTCCGCCTATCGGCCGTTTTTCATCCTCGGCGACGTACAGCGGTCCGGCGACTACGCGATCCGGCCCTATCTCACCGTGCAGCAGGCCGTCAGCATGGCCGGCGGCGTCTATCGCCCAGCCGACTACTCCACCTCGCGCTTCGAGCGCGACGCCATCGTCGCACGCGGCGACCTGAAGGTTCTGCTCGACACTGCCAACCGCTTGAAGATCCGCGAAGCCCGCCTCAAAGCTGAACGCGATGAAAAGCCCATCGAGCCGCTGGCCACCATCCTGCGCGGCGAAGATGACGCCGACGCCGCCCGCTTCTATGCTGAAGATCAGGCCGATCTAGCCAGCCGCAATAGCGAATTCGCGGCGCAGGTCGCACTCGTCAAAGGTTTGAAGACATTGTACGCCAAGGAAATCGACTCGCTCCGTCTCCAGATCGCGGCGGAAAACCGCTCGCTGACCGCCATTCGCGGTGAAGGCGCATCGGTCGAAAAGCTGACCGAAAAGGGCCTCACCAGCAATCAGCGTCGACTGACCGTCGAGCGGGCCATTGCTCAGACGATCAGCCAGCTGCAAGCGCTGGAGACGACCATCGTCCGCACCGAGCAGAGCCAGCTGATGGCCGACGAGAAGCTCGCGGGCCTCGGCTCCAAGCGGCGCGAGGGCCTCGACGTCGAACTCCAGAAGCTCCAGGCAGACGCAGTGACCGTGCGTGCCAAGATCGATACGTCACGGCAGCTTGTCGCCGAAGCCGAACAATTCTCGGCCGTGGGATCTTCAGGCTTGACCGAACGCAAGGGCCTCAACATCAAGGCCTACATCACGCGCCGCCGCGACGGTAGCGCGGCCGAAACGCTCCCCGCGCTGCCGACTGATTCCGTCGAACCCGGCGATGTGATCATGGTCGAACGCGTGGCGCAGTCGGGGGCGCAACGCTAGCACATGGGGGGCGGCCACACTGTCAGAAGGCAGTGACAGGGCACGCCGCTTCGGGATGCGATTGAATTTGATTTGGCCCGCGAACGAACCGATACCGTGCAGCAGTGCCCGCGCACAAAGAGGACGATAGGACTTGCGTACGAAGCTCCTCGGATGGATTGGTTGGGCGGTGGTCGACATTGTCGGCCGCCTCGTCATCCTTGCGGGTAGCACTGCGTTCTTCTCGCGTATCCTCACGCCCCATGATTTTGGCGTCACGGCGCTGGTGCTGATCGTTGTGACGATCGCGGCAGTCTTCGTCGGCGCACCCTTCGAAGAGGCGCTGGCGCAGCGGGCCACGCTGCGGCGTTCGCTGGTTGAGGCCGCCTTGTCCGCCACCTGGCTGGTCGCTGCCTTCTTCCTGCTGATTTCGGTGCCGCTCGGCGTTCTCATCGGCCAACTCTATCATGAGCCGGAGATCAGCCGTCTTCTGCCTGTGGCCATGCTCTCGCTGTTCTTTTCCGGTCACGCCGACATCATGACGGGCGTCGCGCGCCGGCTGCGCCGCTTCAACGACGCCGCCATTGCGACGCTTGTCGGCCACGTCGTCGGTATCGCGCTCTCGATCGCCCTGGGGCTGCTGGGCTTTGGTCTTTGGGCGTTGATGGGACAGCGCCTCCTGGTCGTCGTTGTCCGGGCGCTCGTTTTGCAATGGCGCATCGGCATCGTTTTCCGGCCCCGCTGGTCACCGTCAGAACTCGCCGGCTTGAACCGCTTCGCCAAGCTGTCATTGCTCGACCGGCTCGCCGACAATCTCAATTTCTTCGCCTTCAACACCGTTGTCGGGGCCTTGTACGGCGTCACCGCCCTCGGCCATGTCAACATGGCGATGCGGCTGATCGAACCCATTCGCGGCGCCTTCCTGGCCTCGGGCCACAACTTCGCGTTTTCGTTCTTTGCCGCCGTCCAGCACGACGCCCCGCTGCTGCGGCAACGCGCCGACGTCGTCGTTTCACGCGCCGCCCACGTCATCGCGCCGACCTTCATCGGCCTCGCCGCCGTCATGCCCATTCTGCTGCCGCTGATGGCCGGGCCGGGCTGGGAGGATGCCATCCCTATCGCCATGCTGCTCGGCATCGGCAGCGCCATCGTGCTGCCGTCGCGCCTGTTCTTCTCGGCCCAATATGCCGTCGCGCGGGCCGAATACAGCGTGTTCGCGAGTTTCGCCGGCGTTGCGGGAACATTGCTGACCCTGATCGGCCTGTCGTCCCTCGGCACCGTCAGCATCGGCCTCTCGCGCGTCGTGGGCGACGCGGTCCAGGCGGCCTGCGCCGTTTCGTTCGCGCCACGGTCGCTGGCCTGGCCGCGCCTGCAGCGGCTGCGCGCGTTGATACCAGCGTGGCGCCTTGCGCCCGTGATGGGCGTGCTCGTCTACGAGATGCAGGGGCTGCTGTCCCACATGCCCCAGGTCCCCGCGCTCATCATCTCGATCGGCCTTGGTTTGCTGGTCTATCTGGCGCTGCTGTTCGTCTTTGCCCGCGCCGATTTCAAGAGCCTGCGCGACCTCGTGCCCGTACGCCGCACACCGCTGCAATTCCAAAGGTAGCATCATGGCGCACGACGCCGCGACAACGGTCCTTCTTACCGGCGCGACAGGGTTCATCGGTACCAGGGCGCTCGCCGCGCTCACGGCCACCGGATGCCCAGTCCGCGCCGGCACCCGCCGGCCGCGCGCAACACAGCTGCAGGCGGGCGTTGAGCGCGTTGCGGCCGTCGCCTGTGATCTGGACAATCCGGCCGAAGTCCGGGCAGCCGTTGCCGGCGCCACCACAGTCATTCACACCGCCTATGCAGATGTGTCGGCCATGCCGCGCCAATGTCAGACGCTGCTCGACGCCATGGCGGCTACGGGCGTTCCCAATCTGATCTATCTGAGTTCCATCGCCGTCTACGGCGAGCGCGCAGGCGTCGTTCACGAAGACGCGTCGCCGGCGGCACCGCTGAACAGCTACGCCCTTGCCAAGCAGCAGTGTGAAAGCCTGGTCGCAGACTGGAGCGTCAGCGCCACCGATGGCCAACAGGCACCGCGCCGCGCGGTGATCTTCCGGCCCGGCATCGTTTATGGCACCGGCAGCCGCTTCTGGATCGACAAGCTGGCCGATCGCATTGCGGCCGGCGCATGGGGAACCTTCGGCGCGGCCGGCGAAGGGCGCGCAGCACTGATCCACGTCGATGACGTCGCAACAGCCATCACCACCGCCTGCGATCGTTTGCAGAGCGCCGCGCGCCTGCGCCTGCCGCAATCCGTCGCCCTCAACCTCGTCGGCCCCGAAGCACCGACCTGGAATACCTATTTCGCAGCGCTCGCCCGCGCGTGCGGATCGCAGGACCTACCCGAGATCGCACCCGGCGCATTGGCATGGCGCATCCCAGTTTCCTTCGGCGCAAAGCTATGGCGCCGCGCCGGCTTGCCGGGCGCAAACGCGACCGCACTCGCCCCGACCCGCGATGAGATGCAGCTCTTCCGCCGGGATGCGCGCTATTCCATGGAGGCCGCCCGCGCGATCCTGGGCCTGGCGCCGTCGATCACGCTCGCCGAAGGTCTGGCGCGAACGCAGGTCCCTCAGGCGTTTCGAAAAACGTAGCGGCGGGCCGCGCGCGGCGGCACCTGCACCCGGATCACGCCGCCAGCACCGGGCGTCGGCTGTTCAGCCAGCTGTGCTGTCTCGGGGTTGGCGGCATCGAACCCGAGGACCTCTGCCGCGACCGCCGTGCGTGCGCTGGCCAGCGCAAAATCTAACGTCTGCTGTTGCTCCGACGCATTGATCACGACGACCTGCACACGCTCTGCATTGGCCGCTGTGCGCGCGGCATAGATCGTCACCTGCGGCGGCCGCGCCCCGTCCGTCGGCAGCGCGATTGACCCGAACGTCTCGCCCGCGCTGTCCGGCGCGCGGTACAGCCGATAGGCCTGCCCCAGCCAACCGTCCAGGCTACCCCAGTGGCTGGCGAAGGTGACGCCTGAAGCGCCGATACGACCGAGCGCATCGGCCAGTGCCAAGCCGGAGACGAGCTGTCCCGCGCCCCCGTAGTTAAATTCCGTCAGCGCCAGCTGCGTTCCTGGAAAGGCACGCTCAACCGTTTGCTTGAGGCTCGGCAGGATCGGGAGCGTGAGCCCCGTGCGGCCGTCACCGAGCGCGCGCGCGACCCAACTGTCCTCGCGGAAGCCTGGCTCGGTGAGCGAGCGCGGCGCGTCGAGCACTGCCGCGGCAAGCTTTGGATCTTCGGTGCGATAGAGGTTGCCGCGGTTGGAGTAGGCGTACCAATGCACATCGCACACATCGAGCAACCGTTTCCCGGCGCGCTCCGACGCCTCGCGGAACGCCGCCAGATAGGCTGCTAGAAAATTGCCATGGCGGCTATAAGCGGGCCAGTCGCTCGCATTCTGGAAATTGACGAACTCGGTCGCGCCCCACGACACCGGACCGAACACTTTCGCCGTGGGATCAATCGCCTTGATGACGGTCGCCGCCGCGATCGAGCGCCGCAGAAACTCAGCGATCGTCACTGGCTTTTTGACGGCCCGCGGATGCGTTTCCGACCAGATCCCAGGCTCATTGTCGAGCGCAAAGCCATGAAAGCCGGTGCCCGACGCAGCATTCCCGTGCCGCGCCACCAGCCAGGCGATCAGCTGCGGCATGTCGGCGACGGATGCGTCGATCGGGTCGGTGGCGCGTGCGCCCGGGCTCCAGCGCACCGGCACAAACCGCTGAGACGGCGCCGCCTCAGCGTCCGCGACCGGCCCGCCGAAATCCGCCGCGACCGAGCCCGCAATCGGCACCGTCAAAAGGCTGATCGCGCCCATCGCTTGCGAGTTTGCCAGCATCGTGTCGATCACGATACCCGGCGCGCCCCATTGCTCCGGGTCGACCCCGAGCAGACCCAGCCATTGGCCGCCATTCTCGTGGCGCCAGTTCTTGCCGGGATTGGAGGCGTTGTTGACCCAGTTGTAGGTCGTCATGAGATCGCCGCCGAGACGTCGCGCGGTGACGCCGGCGCGCCGGTCGAGGTCCGCCGAGGGCAATCCCCCGTCCAACGTGCCGATTTCGTTGGAGCCATAGACCCAGGGGCTGATCGCGGTTCCCGGTGCCCGATCATCGATCCGCAGCGTCGCTGTCGCAGCCCCTGCCACGCCGCGCGGGGCGATCACACCAGTCGCCGCAAGGCCGGCGACAACAGCACGCCGCGAGGGCGCCCGACGGGTGTGCCTTGGCGCGCTGCCGTTCATGAGACCAATCCGCGCCCGTACAGCGTCGGCCGGAAGCGCGGCATCCAGAACAGTTTGCCGAGCCCCCCATAGAACAGCGTCGTTGCCCGCATAGAGCGCGCACGGCTGAAGCGCCCAAACGCCAGCATCGCCGCCGCCCCCACACAGATCTGCACCGCACCCACCGCCATCCACCAGGCGATCGCCGACCACTGGATTGGCCGCAACTTGTGCAGCACCAGCACCCTGATCTGGCCCGATAGCAGCTTGCGCTTGCGCACATACTCCCACGTCAACCGGCGCGGCGGCACCCACTCCGTCACCGGCGCACGCGCAGCCCACGCGAACCGGGCACCGCCGATGACAAGACGCTTGAGCAGCAGGCTATCCTCACCGCCGGTGCTGTTGAGGCTGGTATCGAACGGCACCGCTTCCGACAGGCATCTGGCTTTGTTGAACATCGAATTGTTGGTGCCGAGATAGGCCGACAGGTCGGTTATATCGCTGCCATCCGGCCGCTCGATGGTGCGCGAAAAGAAGGGACCGAAGCCGCCGAGTTCGCCGCCCTCGTCCGCCTGCGCGTCGACCGGGCCGAACACCGCATCGGCGCCACTGGCGCTGGCAACACCAAGCAGGGTGGCCAGCCATGACGGGGAGGCTTCCTCGTCGTCGTCGAGAAAGGCGACCCAGGCCCCTGCCGCCGCGCGTGCGCCAGAGTTTCGCGCGTTGGCAACCCCGGGATTGGGCTCGCTGATCCAAGTCAGCTGCCGGCCCGCCGGCGCCACGATGCCGGCGACGCCCTGTTGCGCATTGCCGTCCGCGGAGTTGTCGATGACGATGACTTCTATCGTGACGTCAGCCGGCACCAACTGAGCGAGCGCACTGGCGATCGCCCGGCGCAAAGGCTGGGGCCTGTTCAACGTGGGAATGACGACCGAGACGATTTGCATAACACTCCTCACAGACGCACGAGACACCTTGCCGTGCGTCGTCACACAGACCGGTTCTGCCGGCGGAACACCCCAAATCCGGCGCCGCCATGGCGACACCGGCAAGCCTGCGGCAATTCACTCTAATAGCAACGGCCACAGACGATGGTCCACAGCTATGCTACGCCAACGGCTTCGGGCGGATGACCTTGCAAAGTAAGGGTTAACTTCACCGACGGCGCGAACGGCGACACCACGAGGGGCGACATGCGCCCCGTCGCCGCCAAACGCACCCCACTCTCTTCCGTGATGTCAAACAGTGTTGCCGCCATGACCACTGCTTCACCGCCGCCCCTCGGCGACCTCGCCATCATCGTGTGCACCTACCGCCGGCCGGAACTGCTGCGCGCCTGCCTGCAGAGCATCGTCACCCAACGCATTCCAGCCGGCCAGACTGTCCGTCTCACCGTCGTCGACAACAGCCCAGAAGGCTCGGCCGCACTCGTGGTCGATGCTGTCGCAGCCACGAGCCCCATTCCGGTCCGCTGGATGGCGGCGCACCCAGCCAATATCTCTGTCGCCCGCAACGCCGGTGTCGCCGCCACGACCGAGCCGCTCGTTGCCTTCATCGATGACGATGCCGTTTTCGACCCCGGCTGGATCGACGCCGTCATCGCCGGGCTGCAACGCCACCCGCACGACGTCTTCTTCGGCCGCATCGAAACGGATTTCGAGGCCCCCGAGATGGCCAGCGACGCGGTCCGCCAGCTGTTTTCGCGCAGGCTCGACTATGCCGCCGGCCATGACCTTTTCGCCTTCGGTCGCCACAAGACGCCGGGCATTACGCTTGCAACCAACAACTGCATTTTTCGGCGCCAAGACACGCTCGACGACCCCGAGCCGTTCGACCTCGACTTCGGCCTGGGCGGCGGTGAGGACTACGACCTGTTCTGCCGCCTCGAGCGCCGCGGCCGCCGGTTCGGTTGGCTACCCGGTGCGGCCGCCCGCGAATTCGTGCCAAAAGCCAGATGCGACGCCCAATACCTGCGCCGCCGCTATTATGCGGGCGGGCAGGCCTTTGCCGCGGCCATCGCGCGCGGGGGACGGAACGCCACGCTGACCCGGTGGGGCATCAGGCTGAAGGCCGCGGTCCAGGCGGCATTGCTGCTGGTGACCTATCCGCTTGCCTTGGCCGGCGGCGAGGCCGAAGTGGCCGACCATGGCTACAAGCTGGCCGGTGCGCTCGGAAAAATGTCGTTCGGCGCCATCTACCCCCTCTATCGCAAGCAGCCGACCCCCGTTGTGCTGTCGCGCTCCACACCTGCTACGCCATCCGGCACCAGCACTGCAACCGACGGCGTCGAGCAATCGTGACGTCGAGCAATCGTCGTGACGTTCGGCGCACGTTGCGCGCGCGCCCGGCGTCCTTGACCTGTGGCGCTCTGCTGCCCGGTTGCACCAAGACCGTTGCACACCGATGCTATTCCACTACGGGGGCTGCTGCTGCCAGCTTGCGTCCGGCGTCACGACTTGTAATTATTGACGTCGGACGGCGTCGGGCCATGCCCCGAGGCGACGCAAACCCATCCGCAGCATGATATTCAGTGACACTCACGAATGACGCATTCGAACGATCCGCTCGCATCCCAGACGCCACCTTTGTCGGAGGAGTTGGCGGAAAACGTGCTGTTGCTTTCGCAGCGCCGGCTGGCGGACCTCGTCGCATTTTCGATCACCTACGAGTTCGAGGATACGCTTGTCGACCTTCTCGGCGCTGACCGCGTCGACGCACAAGGCCGCTCGGCGCTCGAACTGTCGCGCCGTGTCTACAAGGCCACCCGTTACGCCACCGGGTCGCGGTCCCTCGCGGCCAGTATTGCCCCAAACCCCAGGACGGTGCCGCTGCACCGTGAGTACGACCTGTTTTTTCCAGTCTTCAATTACACACATGAAGTCTACGCGCTGACGACCATGCCGGGTTGGC
>JANYHP010000145.1 GCA_025359005.1 Hyphomicrobiaceae bacterium
CGGCCACTTTGAGGGCGGTCTCCGGGCGTTTGCCGAGCAGGCCGCCATGGCTCGCACACACGACGATCTGGCCAATGTCGACGTCGGTGACGAGAGAGATGCTATCGAGGCCGGAGACGCGCTTGCCGGCGACGAGGCCGAATTCGGTGCGCGCTTCCAGCATGGGGGGCGGCGATGGCGATGGGGCTAAGGCACGCGCGCCAAGTGTTGCAAGCGCGTCGGCGCACGACATGCCGGGGCGCAGGCCTGCGCCGCGGGCCGGATCGTTGACGAATGAGAGGATGCCGCGTGCGGCGCCGTCGGCGCCGTCGCCGATGCGCGCGCTCAGATGCGAGATGGCGGCGGCAGGTACGTCGAGTGTCGCCAGCAGCGCAAGGCCCGCTATGCCCGCCTGCTCCCGACCGATGCCGGCGTCGTTGAGGATAACAGCGCCGACGCCCTTGGCAGCCGCGTACGTGCACGCATAGGCGCCGCCGTGGGAGGCGCAATAAACCGCGGCCCCGCGGTGAGAAGCTGCCAGATTGGTGACACTGTCGAGGATAAATGTCGGCGTGGGCATGACGGCACCTTACAGGCGTTGGGGCGGACGCTGCTTGCGAGGTCTGCCGCCATCCACGGCGATAAGGCAGACAGTAGTCTAACAGGCAGCTGGAAACTCGAAAGTCACTGCTGCAGGGCTGTCCATGCGGGGCGTGTGATCGAGCATATGTGTTAGACCACGCTCAGATCGATCACCGAAGCCGCTGCCCAGATGCCGAAAAGCCCTTTTCATCGGCGGGCTAATGGACGTTGTTGAGCTTCGGTTTGAGAAGCCAGAGGCAGACGCCGGCGACTGCCGCTATCAAGGCGGGCACCGCACTCACCAGAAAGATCGATGAGCGATCGAGCTTCTGCACAAGCATGGCGGCGCCGATCGCAGGCCCGATGATGGAGCCGATGCGGCCGATGCCGAGCGCCCAGCCAACGCCCGTGCCGCGCACGACGGTGGGATAAAGGCTAGCCGCCAAACCATTGGCGGTGCCTTGGCCGCCAACCACGCAGAACCCAGCAATGAAGACCGCGAGCGCCAGCGGCGCCACGTCGGCGCCGACGAAGCCGAGGGTTGTTATTGCGCACGCCGATGCCAGGAATACACCAATGAGCACACCGAAGAACCCCAGGCGATCAATGGTCAATCCCAGTAATGGCGGCGCCGCGGTGCCGCCGACCTGGAACAGTGCGGAAATGAAGACCGCCGTCGTCATAGGCAACCCCATGCCGTTGATGACCGTCGGCAGCCAACTCGCCAGCAGATAGAGATCGAGTAAACTCATGAAGAAGATGAGCCACAGCAGCAGCGTCGCCAGTCCACGCCGTTCGCCGAACAACTGCAGGACCGAAAACCCGCGCGCTTTCTCCTCTGCAATGACGAATTCAGCGCCCGACGGTGTGGCCACGCCAAGTCGCTTCAGGATCGGCGGGATCGAGGGGTGCTGATTGTCCTTCGCCGCCAGGAAGCGGATCGACTCGGGCAGCGCTGCGACGAGGAACGGGGCAAAGAGAAGGGGCGCAATGCCGCCAATCCAGAACACCGAGGTCCAACCGTAAAGCGGAACTAACAATCCGGCTGCGATGCCGCCGAGAGCTGCGCCCAGCGAGAAGCCGCAGAACATGATCATCACCATCGACGCGCGTCGGCGGCCGGGGCTGAACTCGGAGACCAACGCAATAGCATTCGGCATCGCCGCGCCGAGGCCGAGGCCGGTCAGAAAGCGCAGCATCATCAGTTGTGTCAGATCGGCGGCGAACACTGTCGCCAGGCTCAATGCGCCAAACCACAAGCACGCGGTCAGGATGACCTTGCGGCGTCCGACGACGTCAGCCAGCGGGCCGCCAGCCAGTGCGCCGATCATGATGCCGAACAAGCCCGCGGAAAACACCGGCCCGAGAGCGCCACGCTCCAGCTTCCAGGCCGCTGACAGGCTTGGCGCAACGTAGCCGAGCGCCTGGGTGTCGAAGCCGTCGAGGAAGACCATGGCGCCGCACAGCACCATGATCCAAACCTGATAGCCGCCGACGGCCAACCGGTCGAGCGCCGCCCCCAGTTCGATCTGCGGGCGTGCGGTTCCATCCGCAGTCGATCGGCTCTTGTCCATCTGCATCCCCTTGGCATCGCACCCCCGCATCATGGCGCGGCCGGTTGTCCCGACCTTCGACACGCGATGCCTTGCGGTGCGCAGTGTGGCCGACGCAGCGGCGGGGCGCAAACGCCATCGACACCGGTGTCAACGATCACTGCATTTACGTCTTCCATGATGTTGGTCTATGGCTGCTCTGAATGGTCGCCTCCCCAGAGCCGCAGCAAAGGACCGCGCTTCGATGCCAGCCAAGCAGACGTTCGACATCATTATCGTCGGCGGCGGCCCCGTCGGACTGGGGCTGGCGATCGAGTTGGGGCAGCGGGGCCACACCGTCGCGCTGGTCGAACGGTATCAATCACCACAGCCCATCCCAAAGGGGCAGAACCTGACGCAGCGAACCTGCGAGCACTTCCACTTCTGGGGCTGCGAGCCGGAGTTGCGCGCGGCCCGCATCGTGCCGCGCAGTGTCTCGAGCGGCGGGCTGGTCTGCTACAAAACCCTGTTGAGTGGATATCATTACGACTGGATGCAACGCAGTCAGGTGCGGCCCTATTATTTTTGCGACAACGAGCGGCTGCCGCAGTACGCGACCGAGCACGTCTTGCGCGCGCGCGTTGCGCAGATCGAGACGATCTCGACATTTTACGGCGCGACAGCCACGTCGATTGTGCAGCATGCGTCGGGCGTCGATGTGACGATTGCTGGTTTCGATGGCCCTGGGACGTCGCAAACACTCGTTGCACGCTACGGCGTCGGATGTGACGGCAGCCGTTCGCTGGTGCGTGAGGCCGCGGCAATCACGAGCACCAAATCCGACCACGATAAGCTGATGGTGCTGCTCGTCTTCCGTTCACCCGAATTGCACCACCTGTTGTCGCATTTGCCGGAGCGGTCGATCTATAACGCGCTGCATCCAGAACTCGATGGTTATTGGCGGTTTTTCGGTCGCGTAGACCTCGGTACCGAGTGGTTTTTCCACGCGCCCGTGCCCGCCGGCACAACCAGGGACAATTTCGATTTCGCGGGTCTCCTTCACCAAGCCGTCGGTCAGCCTTTCGCGCACGACATTACCTACACCGGCTTCTGGGACCTGCGCTTCGCGATCGCCGACAGGTATCGCAAGGGGCGCCTTCTTATCGCTGGTGACGCCGCGCACAATCACCCGCCCTATGGCGGGTTCGGCATCAACACCGGTTTCGAAGATGCGCGGAACCTTGGCTGGAAACTCTCGGCTGTTCTCCAGGGATGGGCGGGCGAAGCGCTGCTTGACAGCTACGATGCCGAACGGCGGCCCGTCTTTGCCTCCACCTCAGGTGATTTCATCGAGGCGTTCATTCGCGAAGATCGCGCTTTCCTGGCACGCTACGCGCCGGAACGCGATCAGGCGGAATTCGAACATGCCTGGCAGGCGCGCAATGCCGCCGACCTGGCGGTCCATGCCTTCGAGCCGCACTACGAGGGATCGACCGATGTTTTCGGTGACCCGGGCACGCGGCCGAGCGCCCGGGGCTCGCATCAGTTTCCTGCGCGCACTGGCCATCATCTGGCGCCTGCCAAACTGGCCGACGGGTCCGATGTTTACGACCACCTGGGACATGGCTTCACCTTGCTCTCGATGGATGCACGTGTCGGAGTGGTGAGCGATTTCGAAGCGTCAGCAGCAGCACGCAGCATCCCGTTGACAATTGTCCACGCGAGCGGCGGTACAGCCCGCGACCGTTACGGTGCGGATGCTGTCCTGGTCCGCCCCGATCAGTTCGTGGCCTGGGTCGGAACGGAGGCTTCCGACAATGCCGGGGCAATTCTGGACCGGGCTGTTGGCCGGGGATAGACGTTATGCTGCGCTAAGCCTCAGTCCGTTCTTTCATGCAGCGCGGCGACGGCGGTCCGGCGCGGCAGGCCGGCGCGGGAGCCGAGGCGGGTGCATTTGGCGGCGGCGACGGCTGAGGCGATCTCGGCGCAGCGCTGGATGGGGTGGCCCTCGGCCAGCATGAGCGCGAAGGCGCCATGGAACGCATCGCCGGCGCCGGTGGTGTCGATGACGTCGACTTTGGGCGCGGGGACATGGCCCGAGAGCAAGTTGCCGAGCGCGCCGCGTTCGTGCCAGCGATAGCCGAATTCGCCGAGCGTGACACCGGCGTGCAACGGGCCGTAGGAGAGCACCTTGTCCAGCGCCGGCCCGAGATCGGGCGCGTCGGCCGCATGCCCGGTGAACTCGCGCAGCGCGGGCCGGCTGAAGATCGCGTAGTCGGTCAGCGCGAGCAGTTCGGGCAGCACCTCGCGCGCGCCGAGATCGGCGTCGAGGATGGTCGTCACGTCCTCCTCTCGCGCGCGGGTGAAGACGGCGCGCAGGCCCTCAAGCCAGCGGACGTCGCCGAGGACTGCGTGCATCTCCTTGACGCGCTCCAGCGGCAGCCAGTCGGTGGAGGATGGCATGCCCGTGTCGCGCTGGCCGACGATCAGCCGCTCGCCACGATCGTCGACGATCACGGCGGACGTGGACGATCGGGCGTCGTCAAAGGACTGGACATTGCGCACGTCGACCCGTTCGGCCTTGAGGCCGGCCTTGATGGTGACGCCGGCCGCGTCGTCGCCCACACGGCTCCACAACTCGGCCTTGCCGCCCAGCCGCGCAATGGCGACCGCCGCGTTGGCCGCCATGCCGCCGCCCGATTCGACGTGCTCCAACGCGCGCACCTTGGTGGGCTCGGCCGGAAACGATGCGATGCGGTAGATGCGATCGAGTGCGGCGTGGCCGACACAGAGGATGCGGCACGAGCCGGGCTTCAGGGCAGGCTTGGCGGGTGGCATGAAACGGGCGCTCGGGGCTCAGGGATTGGGCACATGACAGGGGATCGGCGTGCCCAAGGCGGTAGCAGATATTGCGGCCCATACGCGAGGACAATCCGGCCGCAGTTAACGGGCGCAGGCGCCGTGTGCTGTCGGCGTGCACGCCGATCGCGGCGCTGGCATGGCAAACGTCGGCATGAAGATTGCCGGCATGGCAAACGTCGGCATGAAGATTGCCGGCTTGGCGAAGGTCGGCATGAGGATTGCCGGCTTGGCGAAAGCGGGCTTGGTATTCTATGCCGGCGTGTGGTGTGATCGACACCCGTCCGGCGCCAAAGAGGTCCGACCCGCTCCATGATCCAAAGTCCGGCAGCCGCTTCCGACAAGGTCCCCCTGGTGCCGATCAGCCTGCCCAAGGCGGAGATGCACGTCCATATCGGGCTGGCGCTCAGCCACGAGGTGTTTCTGCGGCGCATCCAGAAGGGGCGGACGCCGATCAAGCCCGATTTTCTCATCGACCGTTCGCTGCGCTACTACGACGACCTCGCCCAGCATCACGCCACCTACGAGCAGATGCGCCACATCACCAGAACACCGAGCGAATTGGCACAGGTGACGCAGGACTATCTGGAACGCATCGCGCGGGAGGGCGCGATCTATGCCGAGATCTCATCGAGCTTTCGCGACGCAAAAAACTTCGATGCCATGACGGATGCGATCGAGGAAGGCATCCGCTGTGCGCGGGCCAATACCGGGATCGAGGCGCGCATCGTCGTGACCGCCATCCGCAACATGGGGGCACCACACGCAGAGGCGGCGGCGCGCCATCTCGCCAAGCGACCGCGCGCGTTCGTTACCGGCTTCGGCATGGTGGCGGAAGAGAACCTGGATGCCTTCGGCGACTACGCGCGCGCGTTGAATATTGCATGGCACGAGGCGGGGCTGGGGCTGGCGCCGCACGTGGCGGAGCAATATGTCCACAACGCCATCGATTTCCTCACCGCGGTGCCGGCCGAAGCGTTCCGCGTCGATCAGGATGATCCCCGCCGGCTGCGCGCGGGCCACGCGACGCTAATCCACCTCTCGTCCGATCTGATCGCCACGTTCGCCGAGCGGCGCATCTGCATCGAGGTGTGCCTGTCGGCCAACAAGCGCATCAATCTGCCGGCCGATACCCGCGCGCTGCGACCGGGTGACACCGTGACGACACCCGGCGGTCGCACGCAGCGCCTGGACCTGCCGCTGCGGACATACTTCAAGAATCTGCATCAGCACCCGCTGCAGGCGTTCGTGGCTGCCGGAATTCCAGTGTGCCTGGGCTCGGACAACCCGCTGCTGCAGAACACCAACATCGGCAAGGAGAACTCGCTGGCGGTGAAGTCGGAGCTGACCGATCTGGCAGGCGCATTGATGATGACGGAGAACGCCATTCGCTATGCCAACGTCGACATGATGACGCGGCTCGCGCTCATGCAGAAGGTCGACCTCTACCGAACCGCGCTGCGTGCCAAGCAAGCCCCAAGCGCCACCGCCCACGGCTACCAACGCGCCTTCGACACGATTTGAGCGGGCGGCCCTTACGCAAGCTGCCGCATCGCCTGTTCGAGGTCGCGGATCAGGTCGGCGGGGTCTTCGAGGCCGGCGTGGAAGCGCACGATAGGGCCGCGCTTGGACCAATCCGTCACGACGCGCTGGGCGGGCACGTTGGTGAGGTTGACGAGGCTTTCGTAGCCGCCCCAGGACGCGCCGATCTGGAAGCAGTGGAGCGCATCGATGAAGGCATCGACCTTGGCCTGGCTGGCCTTGAATTCCAGTGAGAACAACCCGCACGCGCCCTTGAAATCGCGCTTCCAGATATCGTGGCCGGGGTGGTTTGGCCACGCCGGCCACAGGATGGTGGCAATCTCGGGCCGGTTGCTGGCCCATTCGCAGATCTTCAGGGTGGTTGCCTGATGGACGGGCAGGCGCACGGCCATGGTGCGCACGCCGCGCAAGGCAAGATAGGCGTCGTCGCCGGAAATGCAGATGCCAAACGCGTCGTGCATCTCGTGGACGGGACCCCAGGCCTCTTTCGTCGTCGTGACGGCGCCGAGCAGCACATCCGAGTGGCCGACGATGTGCTTGGTGCCGGCGATCATGGAGACATCGGCGCCGTGATTGAGAGGCTGGTAGAGATAGCCCGAGCCCCAGGTGTTATCGACGGCGAGCGTGATGCCGCGCGGCTTGGTCTTGGCGGCGAGCGCCGCCAGGTCGAGCATCTCGTAGGTCTGCGAGCCCGGCACTTCGGCATAGACGAGCTTTGTATTCGGCTTGAAGCGCGCCTCGATGTCGGAGCCGTCGGCCTTGTAGATTTCGCAATTGACGCCCCAGGGCGTGAGGAACGCCTGCGCGAATTTTCGCACTGGTTCGTAGGCTGCTTCAGTGATCAGGCAATGGTCGCCGGGCTTGAGAAACGGCATCAAGCCAAACGCGATGGCGGCGAGGCCGGAGCCGGACAGGCGCGTGCGATAGCCGCCTTCCAGATCGGCGATCATGTCCTCGAGTGCGAAGGTGGTGGGGTTGCCATGCGTGCCGTAGCTGAAGGTGCGTTTGCCGGCGGCACGCTCGGCTCGGGTGGCGCGGAGGGCTGCGATATTCTCATACAACACGGTGGAGGCGCGGTAGACGGGCGGATTGACGACGCGGCGCTGGCCACGCTCGGGGCGGCTGCGCTGGACGAGGCGGGTGCGGATGGACTGCGTCGGTTCTGTCATTGGGGGCTCGGCAGGTTGCGTGGGGGATGGAACGGACGCAGCACGGATGCTGCAGGCACGGCCGCCACTCCAGAGAGATGTGGGACAAGCCTACGAGGTGGCGGGCGAAGCGTAAAGCCTTGGTCCTGATTTGTGTCGGCTCCGCAGGACCAAGGCGTGTTGGCACATCGTGATCGGGTGTGCGTGTGCGGCGCATGCGTGGATAAGTAACTTTGATTGGGCGTGGCGCACGACATGGCGCTTAATACCTGCATCACTGTGACCGCCGTCGCCCCCTTGCCCGGCCATTTATTTTGATCGTGCTTCCAAAATTCTATTGCAATGGAGTGTTTCATGACCGTTTCGCGGCCCTTCATGATGCGATTGCCACTCGTATGCGTCGCCGGCGCCCTGTTCGCCTTGGGACTGATCTACGCCAGCGCGGTGCCTGACGTGCAGATCCAGCTGGCCTTGCTCGCGCTCGATTGACGCGGCGCAGCACGGGCCGCACGGCGCCCTTCGCGAACATGGACACGCCCGGACGGTTGTTTTAGGAGAAACAATCGTCGAATTCGGGGTTAGGGCCATGCGCACACAGGTCGGAATTATCGGCGGCGGGCCATCGGGGTTATTGCTGGCGCGTCTTTTGTCGCTTGCCGGCATCCGGGTCGTGCTGCTGGAACGCCAGTCGCCCGGCTATGTGCTCGGCCGCATCCGCGCCGGCATTCTCGAAACGATCGCCACCGATCTGCTGCGCGAGGCGGGCTGCGGCACGCGGCTCGATGCCGAAGGTCTCGTGCACGACGGCACCTTCATCAATTTCCAGGGCGACGGGCTACGCATCGATTTCAAGGACCTGGTCGGGCGGCATGTCACGGTCTACGGGCAAACGGAAGTGACGCGCGACCTCATGGACGCCAACACAGCAGCCGGCGTCGAAGCCTTCTACGAGGCGCCGGTCACGCGCATCGAGGGGCTTCAGGGCGATCGTGTGCGGCTGACCTTCACGCATGGGGGCGCCGAAAAGGTGCTCGAGTGCGGTTTCGTGGCCGCGTGCGACGGTTATCATGGCGTCGGCCGTGCCGCGATACCGGCATCCGTCCTCAAGACCTACGAGCGTGTCTATCCGTTCGGTTGGCTCGGCGTGCTCGCCGACGTGCCGCCATGTGCGCACGAACTCGTCTACGCCAATCATCGCAACGGTTTTGCGCTGGCCTCCATGCGCTCGCCGACCCGCGTGCGTGGCTATATCCAGGTGCCGCTGCACGAAACGGTCGACGACTGGTCCGACGAACGCTTCTGGGCCGAATACAAGACGCGGCTCGGGCCGGAGACCGCGAAGGCGGTGGCGACCGGGCCGTCGATCGAGAAAAGCATTGCGCCGTTGCGGTCGTTCGTGGCCGAGCCCATGCGCTATGGCCGGCTCTTCCTCGCGGGAGATGCGGCCCACATCGTGCCGCCGACGGGAGCCAAAGGGCTCAACCTCGCTGCCTCCGATATCCGCTATCTGTCGCGCGCGCTGATCGCGCATTACGCGAATAACTCGCACGATCTAATCGAGCGCTATTCGGCCGACTGCCTGGCGCGCGTCTGGAAGGCCACGCGTTTTTCCTGGTGGATGACGACCTTGCTGCATCGCTTCCCCGAAACCGACGCCTTCGGCCACGGCCTGCAGCGCACCGAGTTCGACTATCTTAAATCCAGCCGCGCCGCACAAACGGTGCTGGCCGAGAACTACGTCGGATTGCCGATCTAGTGTTCCGGCGCTGACATTTGCTTCCCTTCGCGGCATG
>JANYHP010000153.1 GCA_025359005.1 Hyphomicrobiaceae bacterium
GGGGTGGAGGTGTGAACTACGGTGCCAAAAGAGCGGGTGCAGGGCGGTGAGCCCTGCTCGGGGATCGTAAGGGGCGAATGCCCCTTACATCGCCCGACAGGGCGACTGTGAGCGACGAACTCACGCCTCGCTTGCGCTCTCCACCACCGGAGCTTCCGGCGTCAGCCACGTGTCGACGCCAGCCGCCGCAGCCTTGCCTGTCGCAAAGCACGCCTGCAGCAGATACCCGCCGGTCGGCGCATCCCAATCGAGCATCTCGCCGGCGACGAACACGCCGGGCCGCTTCTTGAGCATGAAATGGGCGTCGATCTCGGCCAGCGCCACCCCACCCGCCGTGGAGATGGCCCGCTCCAGTCCGCTGAACCCGGTCACCGTCAGCGGCACCGCCTTGATCGCGTTCGCCAACGCTTCCGGGTCGCTCGGCAGCGTCCGCCCGGCGCCTTCATGCAGCAGCGCGATCATTGCCGGTGGCAGCCCGACGGTTTTGCGCAGATGATTGGCCAGCGTTTGCTTGCCGCGCGGCTTGAGCAGCGCGCGCGCCACTTCGCCCACACTCATTCCCGGCCGCAGATCCAGCGACACGCGCACCGACCCGCCGGTCGCCGCCATGGCCTCGCGCAACACCCGGCCGATGGCATAAATGGCCCCGCCCTCGAGGCCGGCCCGCGTCAGCACGGCCTCGCCCAGCACCTGCTCGGTCCCCACCGTAATCCCGATCCGCTTGAGCGGCGTGCCAGCAAACTTCTCCCTGAGGAACGGCGACCACGCGATGTGCACGCCCGCATTCGACGGCGCGAGCGGCGTGATGACCACGCCGGCATCGGCCAAAATGCTGGTCCACGCGCCATCGGCACCCAGCCGCGGCCAACTCGCGCCCCCCAACGCCAGCACTGTCGCATCGGCCGTCCGCGTCACGGTTTCACCATCCCGCTCGCGCCGGAACAGGGCAGCGCCTGCCGCGTCCCAGCCGACCCACCGCTCGCCCGTCACGATCGTCACGCCTTGCGCTTGCAGCCGCCCCAGCCACGCCCGCAGCAACGGCGACGCCTTCATGGCCTTGGGAAAAATCCGCCCGCTGCTACCCTCGAAGGTCGGCTGACCCAGCCCCTCGGCCCAAGCGATCAGTTGCAGCGGCCGCAAGCCGTGGATCGCGCCCACAATGGGAGCCGCCGCCGTGCCGTAGCGCCCCAGGAAATCCTTCAGCGGCTCCGAATGCGTGAGATTGAGACCGCCACGGCCGGCCATCAGCAGCTTGCGCGCCACCGACGGCATCCGCTCGGCAATGGTCACCGCATGACCGGCCGCGCTCAACCGCTCAGCTGCAAAGAGCCCCGCCGGACCGCCGCCGATGATGAGCACCGTCCGACCCGAAGGCGCACCCTTTGTGTCCGCGCTCACCACGTGCCGGTGTTCGCCATCGACGCCCAGGGCTCGGCCTTGGGCAGCGCATCACCCTTCTGCAGCAATTCGATCGAGATGTTGTCGGGCGACTTCACGAACGCCATCCGGCCCTCGCGCGGCGGCCGGTTGATGACGACGCCCGCCTTCTGCAGCCGGTCGCACAGCGCGTAGATATCGTCCACCTCAAACGCCAGATGCCCGAAATTCCGGCCCACGCCATAGGCTTCCGGGTCATAGTTGTAGGTCAGCTCAAGCAACGGTGCCCGGTCCTTGATGCCGGCGGCCTTGTCGACGGGGGCGGCCAGAAAAACCAGCGTGAACTTACCCGCCGGGTTATCCACCCGCCGCACTTCTTCCATACCCAGCTTGCCACAATAGAAATCGAGGCTCTTCTGGATGTCGGCCACTCGGACCATCGTATGCAGGTAGCGCATGGGCAATTGCCTCCATGGGTGAACACGGCATTGACCGCAACCGGCACGACGACGCCGGGCCCGATCAAGAACTGTGGCGACATAGCAACATTTTCAGCCTTATGCACCCACAAACACAGCCGGGTTGCCGCTGTCTTGAACTCGGGCCGGCTGCGACCAAGCCACGCGGTCGTGGATAAAAAATATTGCACTTGCACCACAGCGAACGCGGAACAGAAATTTACTCGCAATTTCAATAGAAAAGCCAAAAACCGCCTGTGCAAAACATAGCCCTGCGACAACACACCCGACCGTCACTGTGTCGTCATTATGTGCATTGCGATACACTGCATCGGCCCTGTCAAGCAGTCCGGCTTTTGGGGCGCATGGCGTCGCCACGGCGTGTCGGCGTGTCTGTCAAGCCACTTTGATCGGCACCAGACGGAGCTTGCCCCATTGGTTAACAAAGGGGGTTCCCACATCGTCCGATCTTGCTACATATCCCCTGCATCCGAACTGATTCGGGCGGAATAGAGGGCAAACTTTCCGCCCGCCTCGGTTCAGATGCGAGTTCCACCAGTTGCGCTGCGTTCATACACAGTTGCAATGTAACCAGCGGGGTTGCTGCTGATGAATAACGATAAACTGCCTCCGGATTTAACGGGTACCCAGCCTGACCTCAGTCAGGAATTGCAGAACGCGGCGCCGGTCGACGTGTTCGAAGTCGCCGGAACCATCAAGTGGTTCGATGCCTCCAAGGGCTACGGCTTTATCGTCCCCGACAACGGCTTGTCGGACGTCCTCCTCCACGTCACGTGCCTGCGCGCCGGCGGCCATCAGGTGGCCTACGAGGGCGCCCGCGTTCACTGCGAAGTTTTGCGCCGCCCCCGGGGCTTGCAGGCCTTCAGAATTTTGAGCATGTATGAGAGCACGGCCATTCATCCCTCTCAGCTTCCCCAGCGGACCCACGTCCAGGTGCGCCCCGAGAGCGAGTGGGAACGGGCCATGGTCAAGTGGTTCAACAGGGTGCGCGGCTTTGGCTTTCTTACACGCGGCGAAGGTACGCACGATATTTTCGTCCACATGGAGACGCTGCGCCGGTTCGGCTTCACCGAATTGCGACCCGGTCAGGTCGTCTACGTCCGCCACGGCGGCGGCTCCAAGGGCTGCATGGCAGCTGAGCTTTGCCCCGACGGCGTCGCGCCCAGCAGCTTGCCCCAGCAGCACTGACGTGCGCTCGGCATTCACCTATTCGACGTCTATCACGAGGGCCGCGCATCGCGCGGCCCTTTGGTTGTTGTTTGCGGTGGCTTTGATGGTTGCCACGCCCGTCCCGGGTGGTGCTCAAATGAAGCTTGAAAAGCTGACATTGGTGACCGCGTCGGGTGAAAAGACCATCGACATCGAGGTTGCCCGCACGCTGGACGAACAAGCCCGCGGCCTGATGTTCCGCACCTCTATGGCCGATACCAGCGGCATGCTGTTCCCCTACGCCCCCCCGCGCGAACTGACGATGTGGATGAAAAACACCTACATCCCCCTCGACATGGTCTTCATCCGTCCCGACGGCGTCATCCATCGCATCGAGGTGCGCACCGAACCGTTGTCGGAAACCGTCATTGCCTCGGGCGGCCCCATGGCGGCCGTGCTCGAACTGGCCGGCGGCGCCGCCGAGCGCCTCGGCCTCAAACCCGGCGACCGCGTCGTGCACCCTCATTTCGGCGGCAGCAAATAGGACCCCCAGGGACGCTCGGGCGCCTCGGTGAGCCAATAGACCATGGCACCAAACCCCACGCCGACCAGCCTGATAGACCGGTTGCGCACCGAATCGACGGCCGCCGGTTTTGACATCGCCCTCGTCACCGCGCCGGCCACCACCGGCGACGCCGGCGAACGCCTCCGCGAGTTCCTCGCCGCCGGCCATCACGGTTCCATGCACTGGATGGCCACCCACGCCGATCGCCGCGCGGACCCGCGTGTCCTCTGGCCCGACGTGCGCAGCATTATCATGCTCGGCCTCAACTACGCACCCGCAGAAAATCCCTTAGCCACCGCCGTCGATCGCCGCCGCGGCGTCATTTCCGCCTACGCCCGTGGCCGCGACTATCACGACATCGTCAAGGCAGGCCTGAAACGGGTCGCCGGATGGCTCGCCATTGAAACCGGTGCGGCCGTCAAAGTGTTCGTCGATACCGCGCCACTGATGGAAAAGCCGCTGGCTCAATCCGCAGGCATCGGCTGGCAGGGCAAACACACCAATCTCGTCTCCCGCCACGTCGGCGGCTCCTGGCTCTTTCTCGGCGCCATCCTGACCACGGCCGACCTGCCGCCCGACGCGCCCGAAACCGATCATTGCGGCACCTGCCGCCGCTGTCTCGACGCCTGCCCCACCAACGCTTTTCCCGCCCCCTACCAACTCGACGCGCGGCGCTGCATCGCCTACCTCACGATCGAGCACAACGGGCCGATCCCGCTGGAATTCCGCCCGGCCATCGAAAATCGCGTCTTCGGTTGCGACGACTGCCTCGCCGTCTGCCCCTGGAACAAGTTTGCCGCCCAGTCCCGCGAGATCAAATTCGCCGCCACCGAGGCGACCGCCAATCCACCCCTCGCCGAACTCCTCACGCTCGATGACACAGCCTTCCGCGCCCGCTTTCGCGGCACACCCATCAAACGCACCGGCCGCGACCGCTTCGTCCGCAATGTGGCGATCGCCGCCGGCAACGCGCGCGAAGCAACCCTCGCCCCCCTCGTCGAGACGCTGCTTACGGACCCATCCCCCCTCGTGCGCGGCGCCGCCGTCTGGGCCCTGGGCCAACTCGTCGACGCCGCCACCTGGCACGCCCACAAGACCCGCCTGCACCCAACCGAACCCGATGCAGTCGTCCGCCAGGAATGGTCATCCCCACCGACCGCACCGCAAGCAGGATCCCGCTGTGACTGAGCATCGACCGCCAACCAAACTCTTCTGTTTCGGTTTCGGCTATTGTGCGTGCACCCTCGCCGCGCGTCTGGCCCGCCCCGAGAGCGAACTCGGCCCGATCACCATCGCCGGCACCCAGCGCACACCGGCACACACTGAGCCGGCACCAGTCCAAGTCGTCCCATTCGAAGGGACGTCACGCGCAGCCCCCGTCACCGCAGCCCTCGCCGGCGCAACCCACGTGTTGCTCTCGGTTCCACCAGACGCCAGCGGCGACCCCGCCCTCCGCTGGCACGCCGCCGATCTCGCAGCCTTACCGTCGCTGGTCTGGATCGGTTACCTCTCCACCATCGGCGTCTATGGCGACGCCGGTGGCGCAGTCGTCACCGAGCAGACCCCCACCAACCCAAGCAGCGACCGCGGTCGCCGCCGCGTCCTGGCCGAAGACCAGTGGCGGCAGTTCGGCCAAACCCACCAAAAGCGCGTCGAAATCTTCCGTCTGCCCGGCATTTACGGCCCCGGTCGCAGCGCCATAGACACAGTCCGCAACGGCACCGCACGCCGCATCGTCAAACCCGGCCAGGTGTTCAATCGCATCCACGTCACCGATATCGCCGCCGTCCTCGAACGCGCCATGGCCCGTGCCCAGGCGAACGTCTCCGCCCTCTTCGATATCTTCAACGTCACCGACGACGAGCCCGCCCCGCCGCAGGACGTCATTGCCTACGCCGCAGGCCTCCTCAGCGTTCCCGTACCGCCCGAAATCCCCTTCGACGCCGCCACGCTCTCGCCGATGGCCCAGAGTTTCTACGCCGAGAACAAGCGGGCATCGAACGCCCACCTCAAGGCAACCCTCGGCATAACGCTGACCTACCCCACCTATCACGCTGGTCTCGCGGGCATCCGGCGCAACCTCGGCTGAGGTCGATGTCGCGACCGCGACACTGTCAAGGCTCAACTTGTCCACATCTTTGATTCTTCGTTCAGCCATGGTTCAGGCGCAACACGCCACTGTGTTGCCACACGATGGGCAGAGAAAGACCTTGTCCCAACGGGCAAGGGGAACGGCAGCAAACCACGCGGCCAGCTCGTCGGATGGATAGAAGACGCTGGGTAGACGTCCAAGAGCATACACCTGAAATAAAGACTATAAATCAGACCGATGTTTGGTCTTGTAGGCCGCTTTTGGCGGGGGTCAGGAACGATGCGCAGAGGGATCGGGACGGGGCGGACGTGGCGCGCAATCGGCGGCCAGACGGCTCATTGTGGCCTGGCAGCACTGGCGCTGGTCGCCGGCCTTTCGGCGGTCACCGTCGCGCGGGCCGCCGACACCCCGGCCGGCAGCCGCTCCAGCGAAAGCGAGATGATGGACGCTGCCCGGCGCGCCGCGGCCAGCGGTCCGAGCCATCCGGTCAACATCGGCGTGCCCCCGGCCGACGAACTTCGCGTGCTCGAAGCACGCCGCGAGGTTGAATTGAAGCGCCTGTCCGAGAAACTGAAACGCGCGGTCGCCGCCCGTGGTCCGCGTCCCGGTGAAGTCATCACCACGCCGGAATGGACCACGGATGTCGTCGCAGCCCCGGCCGAAGGGCTTGACCTGCACCAGCGCTCGGCGCTTGGCGCGCTCCCCCCGGCCAGCCCGTCGGGCACAGCGCCCGATTTCGCCCTGCGAGGCCGCGCCACCATCCTCATGGTCATGACACCCGCCGACAAGCGTCGCCCCAGCGCCGAGGTCGCCGCAGATCCTATCCTGTGCGTGACCGCCGGCTGCTACGTGTCGAACGGCCCGCAAGCGCAGGCGGCTTTCCATTCGTTCGGCCAAAGCCTCGGCTTCGCTGGCCGCCTTGGCCGCGGCGCCGGCGCCTGCAATCACTCCACCGCCTGTGTGTTCCGCGATGTCGACCTCGGCGCCGAGCTCGCGATGGTGCAGCCCATCGATCTCAAGTTCGTCCATCACGACCACCGCGAGCAACGCGAAGTCAGCGTCGACCTGAGCTGTCGCGTTGTCGACGGACGCCTCTCCTGCAGCCGCCCAGTCCGCACCGCCAACTACACCCTCTGGATCGTGCCCGAACACGTGGCCCGCGACGTCGGTCCCGACCGCCTGGCCGAAGCCGTCGGCACCGGGCTGGCAACCTCCCGCTCCGCCGAACTGCCCTGGGCGCCGCAGTAGTCCCAAATTCGGAAGCTGAGCGCGCGTCACCAAAGCCAAAGGGCTCTGCCCTTTTGAAACCCGTCTGGGGTGGGCGCGGCAGCAACGGCGCAAACATGCGGGTACAGGCGCCCGCGCGCGCAATTCGGCAAAGCGCGCCTCCCCCTCGAATCGATTAGCCCCCGCCAAGTAAAATATCGCCCCCCTGTTGATAACGGGAATAACTTCGCGCGCGCGGCCCATCGCCCCTCT